>JBEIFD010000493.1:0-3383 GCA_040382535.1 Merismopediaceae cyanobacterium | reverse complement strand
GTCTGACCTTTCTGATGGCACATTAAGGATAATTGCTTATTTCATTCTTTTACATCAAGATAATCTACCTCCAGTAATAGGAATTGAGGAACCCGAACGAAATTTACATCCAGCTATCCTAACAACCGTTGCATCTATACTTAAAAAACTTTCCCAAAAAACCCAGGTAATCATTACAACTCACAGTTCACAATTATTAGATTGTTTTAGTTCTGATGAAATTAATTCTGATATTTCTGTTTTGCTATTAAGTAAAAAAGATGCTTCTGGAACTCACGTTTTTAGATTAGAGCAATTGAGTAAAGAAAGAGAAGATCTAGCAGAATGGATGCAAGATTTTGGCGTTGGTAGCGCCGTTTACAACAGTAACTTATTACAGGAGTTATTAGAATCTTAATATGTCTAGTATTCGTATTTGGACTCCCGAATCAGATTTTGATAGTAAAGCGGTTCGTTGTATCGCTGAAAAAATCGTTCAGTTTTATAAGAGTGATATTACAATTTTAGACTCTACGAAAGAGGCTTATAATCAAGCTGTACGAAAAAACTTGTTAGATAAAGCAGTTAAAAACTATTTAAAGACTAGTGAATTGGTGATTTTCTTGATCGATGCAGATGGCATTCAATCTCAGGCAGAACGACTTAAACAGCCAAATTCTTTGGTTAATAAAATCACAGAAGTTGTTAACTCTATTGATAACGCGATTCTAATTTATATCAGACAAGAGCTTGAGTCATGGTTATTAGTAGATTGCTTGGGAATTTGCTGTTATTTTACTAAAGATGAAAATACGAGAATTAAGCCAGACTGGATAAAATTTATAGATAAATATCAAAGTGGATATACAGAGTCGATTATTGAAGCTGACAATCAAGGCAAGGGAGCTAAGGAATACCTAGAGAATTTTTCTGATAAAATTAATTGCAAAATCAATCCTAAATTAGAACAAAAAAGACAAAACTTAAGAGAAAAGCGTTATCGAGAACGTGACTCACCTCAAGTTGCTAAATATATTGAAATTAATCAACAAACTCTTGTAAGAAATGAATCTCTTAAGGAATTTGCAAAATATTTATTGATAACTGAAATTCGGTTAACTTGGTTGAATTTGTTGAATGGTGAAGCTTTTGAGAATCACTCAAAAGTCAAGTTACAAAGTATCCTTGCCATATCAGAAAAGCTCTCGCTAGGGATAAATTTTTAAGAGGAGATTTGCAAAATATCAAAAAAAGATAGATAATAATTTAAAAATATTATGTTCATTACTTATAAATTTTCTTCTGGTTTCACAGCTTTATTAATTTCTATTTTATCTCTCATCATTTCTTCCCCCTCCCAGGCAGAAAATCGCTTATATAATCCCATTCCTTTAAATCTCAATACAGATATTAGCGATCGCCTAACGGATGAGGATATTCCAACGGGGGAAGGGGGATTTGCGAGGGATTATGTGGTGGAATTAAAAAAAGGCGATCAGGTTGCCATTGATCTAAACTCTGATGAATTTGATACTGTCATTGTTTTAATTAGTACAGACGGTTCAACGGTGGGGGCAAATGACGATGGCCCTCAAGGAGGAACTAATTCCCTATTGTTTGCTCGCATTAACGAGACGGGAAAATACATTGTGCGAGTGAGAACTTTTGGTGTCGCGGGGGGAGGGAAATTTGCGCTCAAAGTCAGTCGGTTGCGCCCGGCTAATTAAACCAAGCGGTTAATCCACATAAAATTAAGGCTTCTGTCCATTCCACGATCGCACCATAACTATCTCCTGTATGACCGCCGAGACATTTTGCAAACCACCATCCCGTTAAAAGGGCGATCGCAAATCCTAAAAGGGTAGATTGAAGAGTTAATAAGCAAAATTGGGGTTGCCAAAAGGTAAAAGCTAAACTAAAGAGAATCAAGAAAAATAAGCCTAAAAGCAAATCCTGGGGAAATTTAAAAGTTGCCGTGTGCAATGCTCCCTTTCCCTCTGCCCGTAAATAGGGATAAAATGCGATCGCCGCCACTTGTCCCCAACGCCCCCAACCCATCGCCACCATCAAACAAAACCAACGCGCCGATCCCAATTCACTCAAAGCCGCAAATTTAAGAAATAAAACTAACGCGATCGCCATCACTCCAAAGGCTCCCGTCAGGCTATCTTTCATCACCACCAAACGACGTTCGGGATCGGTGACGGCTAAACCATCGGCGGTATCACCGACTCCGTCTAAATGCAATCCGCCCGTTAATCCCACCGCGATCGCTACAATGAAAATTGACCGCACCAAATTCGGGAAACCCAGCAAAATTAAACCCCAATCCATCAAACCGAGACTTGCCCCCAACATCAAGCCAATCAACGGACACCAACGGGCAATACGCTCAAACTGAATCGGCCAAACTTCAGGTAAGGGAATGCGAGTATAAAAAATTATTGCCCCGCCCAAAGAACCTACAAATCCCCGCCATTTTGCAGTCCAATCTGGAGAAATTGCTTCGGATAACTCTTCATTATTTTTGTTACCTTTCGATAAATTATTGTTCACAAAAAATTCACAGTCGTTAGGACTTATTGAGCTAAGATTAAATGGTATGTCAATCCATTGTATTTCAGTATAATATTAAGGTTTGTGACACTTTTTCAGAACACGATCTCGTCTTTAATCCAAGGCATTTTTTCATGAATAAATCCCCGTCTCCCCAGCCGTTGCCTGCTCCTTGCATCATTGATTCGGGCATTATTGTTAATAAAGAAGATATGCGTCGTTTGCTCAACGATATTGGCAGAGTCCATTATTTACATACGTTAGACGGATTCGTCAAGAGCGAAGGGGAGGGTTGGATTATGGAGATCTTCGCCGACACCACTCAAGCCACTCTTGTCGCCAATCACGCCCTCTACCTCAATCTCCAAAGCTTTGATTATCTGATACTCAACAGTAATGAGGAAGCGCAAACTTGTTTTGAACTCGTCCAAGATAACCGTCATTTACGATTAACGCCCCTATCTAGCCCACTACAAGAAGATATGGTGAATAGTCCCCTAGATGTTGAAGCTCTAGAAGCGATGGTGACTCAAGTTCTTTCTGCTCAATGGGATGTACAATTGGATGATGATTGTCCCTTTTAATTTTTGCAATAGAATACTAGACTATGCCCTTTAAAAATGAGAAATTGAGAAATTTCTACAACGTTTTTAAGCAAAAAATGTGCAAAAAAAGACACGTCTTGATTGTGTTACAATCTTTTCATCAATGTCTCTTGGCGTATCGTTAATGAAGCTAACTAAAAAACAGCCTAAAATTCCTTTCATTCAATTAATAGGCAAGGTTCGATTAATTATTTGTCTAATCATTATTGTTGCGATCGCGATTATTGGCCCCCAATTAGAAGG
>JBEIFD010000492.1:0-3399 GCA_040382535.1 Merismopediaceae cyanobacterium | reverse complement strand
GGACTGATTTGCTCTATTTCCCGTTTAAGGTCACTGATTTCCATAGCTTTAGATTGCTTTATTTTTTATTCTCTCATTTTTGTTGCCTCAAGTTCTTTTTTTAAGTCTCGTAACATCAGGCGAGTTCCTTGATAAATCGCTTTTTGAATAAGTTCGGGAATCATGGTTGTCAAGGGCAGATGGGGAAAACTGGGACTAATCGGGGTTTCCTGGTAGCCTTGTTCAGAAAAGCGATAAATTTTAAGTCTTGACCGTTGATAAATCCAAACTTCTGCGACTCGAATGGCTTGGTAAGCGTTCAAACTGGTTTTTGAAGTAACATCGGATTCGATCGCGAGATCAGGAGGGGGATAGTCATCTAGATTCAAGTTGGTGCAACCTTTGACAAAGGAAGCATTATTGATATAAAAACAGGTATCAGGTTCAATTCCTGCTACTAAAGGACGTTTGAGAGTGGTTGAGCCAAAATCTTCCCAATCCCGTTCTTCTGTTTCCAAAATAGCTTTGACAATATCGGCAATAATGCGGTGGGGTCTTTCGTGAATAGCCAGAGGAGACATTATTTCCAGAAGTCCCTGATAATAAGCGACGCGAGTGTTTCGTTTTTCCCCAAGATCTATCAGTATTTGCTCAAAATCTTGCCAAGTGATATCAGGGATAGAAATGTGACTCCCTGGCGTGAGTTCAATCGTTTTTAGGGGGATAGTAATGCTCATTTTTTGCTCAAAAAGTTAGTTTACTTTTCCTTAGTTCAAAATTCAATTCGATCGGCGATCGCACTAATCAATATTATTAATTGCACCTAAATTATCTAGTCAAGACAAGCACAGGGGACGCTTTATTTATCGAAAACCCCGTTTACCATTGGGCATGAGGGTACGCCAATTGGTTTTCGCCGTCGCCAGTTGATCGGGCGTAACAAAAGCACTACTCAAATCGACTCCACAAAAATTCGCGCCCCTAAGATTGGCATATTTAAAATTCGCCCCTGCCACCGTTGCCCCGCGCAGATCTGCCCCTTCCAAATTGGCATAACCAAAATAGGCCTCACTCAAATTTGCATCCTTAAAGCTGGTATGTCCCAAGGTTGCCTTGCCGAAATCCGCACGGGTCAAATCCGTATTTTGAAAATTTGCATAACTCAAATCAGATTGATAAAAATTGATAGCAGGAAGAAAGGCTTTCCCAAAAATCAGATTTTGGAAAGATTGATCCGTAAAATCCCGTTGGCCCTTCTCGTAGGCTCCCAATACGGCCTTGGCTGTCCATTGTATCGGTTTATTCACAATGGTCATATCGCTCGGCGATCGCCGATGGGAAGTTCGTCCTCCCCCGTGACCAGGCTGAACCGAAACATTATAGGCAACCCCCCCATTACCCCCCTGGGCTAAACCCCGATTAATAGAAGTAGAAGTTTGTTTGGGGGATTGGGAAGCCCTAGAGATGGAACTATTGAGAGTCGTATCAGAGGAAGGAGTTGCACGAGTTCTAAGAGTGGTTTGGGGGGTGGTTAAGGAACCCGTTGACAGATCATCTTGAAAATTAGACCGAATTCGAGTCGTCGAAGCCGTATCCAAGGAAGAACGTCCTGCCGTACCCGCCGTTTTAAAAGTGGTATTTTCTCCCGCTCCTTTGGAAGAATTCACAGGTGAACCAATCATGCCCTGCATCATGCCTTCCTGGTAAGGTAAAACGTTCAAGGCATCCAGTACATCTGCCGCCGATTTGTAGCGATACTTAATAGCAAGTTCGGTCATTTTTTTGAGAACCGTCGCAAAGGAATCACTGACCGTGACATACTTTTGCCAATCCATTTCTCCCGTCTGATGATTACACTCAATATCCTTAAGGCTCATGCCCGTTAACAAATAAATGGCAGTCATCCCCAGGGCATAAATATCACTGGCATAAACGGGACGCATGGCCATTTGTTCGGGAGGGGCAAAAACGGCGGTTCCAATAGCAAAATTCGTCAGAGCCGTCTGGGGAGAACTGCTGGCCGCGAGAACGGAGTTCGCATCATTTTTAACGGCTCCAAAATCGATCAACACTAATCGCTTGTCCGCTTGACTCCGAATCAAATTAGCAGGCTTAATATCCCGATGAATTACTTTTTCGGAATGAATATAGGTCAAAATCGGCAATAATTCACTTAAAAGCTGTTTAACGCCTTCTTCACTAAAAGGGCCATTCTTTTTCACTTCCTGATGCAGATTATTTCCTTTCACATATTCTTGAACCAGATAAAATTCCTGATTTTCTTCAAAATAATCTAGTAGCGTTGGAATCTGGGGATGGACTCCCACCTTTCCCAGGGTTTGGGCTTCTCTTTCAAACAGTTGCTTTGCCATTTTAAAAACAGCAGGATCGTCTGTGGCAGGACGGAGTTGTTTGACCACACAAATCGGTGTTCCAGCAATCCCGACATCGGCGGCGGCAAACGTTGCACCAAATCCTCCTTTCCCTAAAGTCCCTAAAATTTGATAGCGTCCATTGAGACGTAGTTTACCACCGCACGCCTGACAAACCTGCACATTGTTAGGATTTTTGGGGTGAGGGCAGGAGGGGTTGATGCAGTAGCTCATTCCATATCACCAAATTTGGGTCATTTTGTAGAAATTAACTCAGATAATGCCATCAATTCAGGAAAAATGCAATTAATTGGCAATTATCTAAACAAGTCTTGTTTATTATCCAGAGACTAAGCCTTGTTGATTTTTAGAGTTAACCAACGCCAGACGGAATTAGACTTTAATTTTCTATTCTTTACTTATAATGCCCTACCAATTGGATTGATCTAACATTGATTCAGAGATTAGACAAATCTTTTTGAAGAATCTTACGTCAAATTTAGAGAAAAAAACTTGAGTTACTTCTAGATTTTCAGGTTAGCACAACTAACGATACAATAATCAGGCGATCGAATAGAACGGATTAAAATTATGCGAATTTCAGTTAACTGGCTCAAGGAATTGGTCGATTTGACCCTCTCAACCGACGATTTAGCGGAACTTTTGACGATCGCGGGGTTGGAAGTGGAAGAAATCGAGGATCGTCGGCAATGGGCCGAGGGCGTAGTGGTCGGGCGAGTGGTAGCTCGTGAAGCCCATCCTAATGCAGATAAATTGAGCGTTTGTCAGGTAGATGTAGGACAACCCGAAATTCTCACCATTGTTTGTGGCGCGAGCAATGTGCGGGCAGATATTTTGGTTCCTGTGGCGACGGTGGGAACCTATTTACCGAAAGTTGATCTGAAAATTCGTCCTGCTAAATTGCGCGGGGTGCGATCAGAGGGCATGATTTGTTCTTTGTCGGAATTGGGGTTAACGAAAACGTCGGAAGGCATTCATATTTTTAGTGACGATTTAACCATTGGAACCGATGTGCGGCCCTTATTAG
>JBEIFD010000491.1:0-3399 GCA_040382535.1 Merismopediaceae cyanobacterium | reverse complement strand
TTTCGGAAGAATCCGTGATTACTGAGTCAATCCCTACAGACTCAAGCATTACCGAATCTTCTTTAGATAAAGATCAGAAAAAGACTAAAACGAAATTCTAATCCTTGTAAGCATTCAGTTAGATTGGTCTCAGTCTTATGGGAACTTGGTATCAGTATTTAACGAATGTTTTGTCTCCTGAACAATTGTCAGCCGAAGAGGTGTGTGATTTATATCGAAGACGATGGACAATCGAAGAAGCATTTTTATTAACAAAAAGACTTTTAGGACTAGCCTATTTATGGGTCGGGAATAAGAATGGTATCCAAATTCAAATTATCTGCACTTTGATTTTCTATATTGTCTTAAATCAATTGGTCGGAGAAGTAGCGATTACATTAAGTCAGCCGAAAGAAAACGATCTCAGTAGAGATGGTTTTTCGGAGTCTATATTATGTAGCAAAGGCTATCGCTAGAGGTGAAAAGCCCGACACTGTAACCTATCTGGCTGAACGTGCCAAGTTATTTGGTTTGGTTAAAGCCGAGCGAAAGCGACATCGAGAAAAAGCCGCTCTCAATCAGCAAATTTGGGAACCCGTCCCTTTAAGTTGACACCAATGAATGTCATCCTGCCCTATCCATAGTTATCCATAGTATAGATATCACTCTTCTATCCGAGAGGGAAAACCGTCATATTGTTCGACCTCTGGATTCCTTTCAGGACAAGTATTCAGGCAATTAATAACTAATAGAAACTGAAATTCTGAGTTTTTATCAGAAAAAAGTTCGTGATCGCTTGTTCATCAAGACGTTCAGAATTTGAAGTTGATCAAGGTCATCCTACTCTGATAGAACAGCGATATAGTCATTTTAATTAAAATCGAGACAGAAAAATCCTTTCATTGAGAGGGTTTTAGGTATCTTAATTGTCTTATTCTTATCAGGAATGACTATACAAGCTAAACCAATCTGAACTTGATAGAATGACGAAACTCTAGACTGAATTTTTCATTTTTGACAGTGAGACAATCCCCTACTTTAAGCTAAGGAAGGGATTTTAATTTGCAAAATCATGTCATTGTAATCCTGATCGCCACCACCTACAAGATCCTCAAAACCAAAGAGATTACTGCCAAGGCGTGCCATGTGACTAATACCATCAGGATTTGCGCTACCAAAAGAGAAAAGCGCAACGGGGCCAAGATTAGGATTATTACTCGGATTTTGATTCAAAACTTGTTCAATGGTGGCATTCGGAATAATTACCATGCCGTACATATTATTGCCCAACAAATTAATTGTTTGCTGAGTTGTTCCTAAATTTTCAGGAGTTGTTAGAGAAACACCCGTTAAGGGATCAATGGCTCTTTCTAAGGCGGCTTGAGTATAGCCCTGATCCCCTGGTTTGAAATCAATCAATTTATCCCCATTCGTATCCAAGGCTCCCGTTAAACTATCGACCTGATAGAGAGCGATGAGATTGTTGTAAGCGGCGGCCCGACTGAGGGAAGCCTCCATTTGTACTGATTGATTGAGAACTCCTGGAATCACGAGGGTACTGGAACCGATTTCTGCCGTAATGCCATTGAAAGAGAGTTGATGATAACCCCGACTATCGCTTTGTATTTCTGGGGTATCAGTCACGGAGAAGGTGGTTTTTGCTCCCTCGGTTGTGTAAAGCATATAGAAGCGATTCACTTCTAGACTTGAGTTTTCCAAGTTCCCAAAGAATTGACTTTCAGTTTTGGCCAGATCGGAGGGATTCGTAAAACTTGCTTGGGCAAGGGTACGGGTAAGGGCTTTATTAGATGCACTATTTTGATCTTGAAGAACGACTTGTTTACGAGCTAGAGCCGCCGCTTCGTAACCTGCATCCGTCGGGTTCAAACCATTAATCGTGCCGTTTTGATCATCGACCAAAATCCAACCTAGTTCGTAGTTTTTAGTCGGCGCACTGATTAAACGCCATTGAACTTGACTATCGGCAGTCGTTGGAGCCCAGAAGGTCTGGTTGTTGTTGGTGATTAGGCCTGGAATGGTACGGGCCGCATAACCGTTGGTTTTGGCTAGTCCATTGACAATGTTATCTACATCTCCGCGATCGCCGTCTTTAATAGAATTAAGTTGGATACCATCAGGGGTATCGCTCTGGTTTTGAGGAGAGTAGGTAAACGTTGCTCCCGAAGAAAAAGCGTTCAATATTAATTCTTCATAGGTACTGGTTTGGGAATTATAGCTATAAAAACTATTGAAATCGCCAATATTATTTACCGAGAGATTGATCTGAGCTTCTCCATTGCTGGCTGTAGTATCGAATTGTAGCGTTCCGCCGAAAAGTCCTTGTTGAGTATCGCTCTTGCTCAGACTCCAACGACGAATCTGCTCTCCATCGGCATCGGCTTCGAGGTTAAAAAATGGAGGTAACTCTGCCAAATCATTGCCTTCTTTAACTAAAGAAACTAACAGTCCAAATTGCCGATCGCCGACAAAACGGCCATTATTGGGAATTTTAACAGTGACAGTTTTGCTGGTTTCATTGGGGGCAAAAACGAACTGTCCGACTACAGGTAAATAGCGATCGCCTGCTTTGCCATCCCCGTCTTGGGTAATATAGCTAACTAAAACGGATTTGGTTAAATCACCTGTACGTTGAATCGTGAAATCCAGACTGCCATCCAGTTCTGCTCCCGTTGGATTAGAAACAAATAATTGAGTAGGCGTGTTGGTCGTATTCAGAGAATTTAACTGACTGGCAAGAGAGACAGAATCACTTGTCTCGTCCACCGATAGAGTGCTGAAACTAGCTAAATTTGAAGTATTCTCTGAAGCCAAAATGGGGTTAGGCTGATTGGTGACAGAAGCCGTTAAGTTGAAATTGTCTTCAAAGACGGTCAGAGTTTGATTAACCAATAACTGTTGAGTCGCATAAAAGTTAGAAGAGGTTGCGGTGGAAGTTTCCGCCGTTCCTGCATAGAGAGTCTGAAGAATGGTGTCTGGAGAATTCGCGCTCACCACGACCAAACTGCCATTACTTTCTAGGCGCAAATAAGCCCCATTCTCACCGCTGGTTCCCGTTGACCATAGGGCGGCACTAGACGAGCCAGGTTGATTGACGGGCTGAATAGTATCGTACAACACAAAATTGCCGTCCGTTTGCATTAATGCTTGTGTCGCGCCAGTGATCGTATTGCCAGAACTGTCAGTTGCCGTCCAAACAGTTTCTCCCGATGGTGAGAGCAACACCAAACTCCCCTGGGCATTCAAAACCAGTTGATAGGTGGCCTGACCCAAAAGACGATTAACCAAAACCGTCGCCGCCGAAAAATTGGATGTGTATTTATAGAATTTTTGATTGTACTGATAAACCGTCCCTGCCGCACTGAAATCTGAACTCAGAATCAGCGTGTCTGCATCATCCAT
>JBEIFD010000490.1:0-3400 GCA_040382535.1 Merismopediaceae cyanobacterium | reverse complement strand
TTCGGAAAACCTTAACGGAATTTTTTAGGATTACTACTTTTGCCAAGCCTCGCTTGAAAGAAAGTTTACCGTTAAAGTCTTCTCTACTCTCTGGACTAAATTGGCAAAGGTATTGCTAAGTAAGGCGGCTTTTTGATTTTGGGAAATCTTTCTTGTTGAGGTTGCCTGCAATGACCACAATTATTTTAAGTGTTCCTAGAAATTGATTAAAATAGAATAAATCGTTCAATGATTTGATTAAAATTAAAATAAATTATAAATTACCTAAAATTATTTCTTTACAGCGTAGGTTGAAAAATGGAGACACAAGAAATAGCAGATAAACAGGCGAAATGCCATAAAAATGTCATGGAAGACTTGGTTCATGAAGAAATAGTCCGACAATTAAGGCATTATCCCAAAAATTTGGCAGGATATATTAATAAAGTAGAAGTGGCGACCTATGCCCTTAATCGATTACCCGCTCTGTACGCATCCAGCCAAAATGGCCAGTCTCAACAAATCCAAATAGCTCGTAAGAAATATAAAGATCAGGTCGTTTCCGCCGTTCGTCGGGCGATCGCTGCGGTGGAAAGAGATCCGTTGCGAGTTTCTGCCCCCATTGTGTCGGAATTGGAAAATCATTACGATTTATCCAAAACTCTGTTGGCTGAGTTGCAAATACTTCTACAACAGCGAAACCTATTGGACTATCCTAATCAGGAAGTCACCTTAGAAAATGCGGTTACCATTCTGCAAAAAGCCTTCAAAAAAATGGAATGGGCAACAACGAATCAATTTCCTGTCCCCGTGCCGCCGCCGCCCCCCATCCCTCAACAGATACAACAAGCGCAACATACTCAAATCCATACCGAAGCCCAGCGTCGCCGCGAAGAAATCCGAAATATGGGAACATTGTGGTAAGTCTTTTTGGTTGAAGCATCATGACCCTTTCGCCGTTAGCTCTTTTGAAACCACCTCAAATTTGGACGTGGCGAGGTTTTCCTATCACCTATCAACAATCGGGAGAAACAGGAACCGCAGTTGTTCTTGTTCATGGGTTTGGGGCTTCTTTGGGTCATTGGCGCAAAAATTTACCTGTTTTAGGGGAACATTGCCGTTGTTACGCGATCGATTTGATTGGTTTTGGAGCTTCTGCTAAACCGACTCCAAAAACCGAAATTGATTATACCTTTGAAACCTGGGGTCAGTTAGTCGCTGATTTTTGTCGGGAAGTGGTGCAAAGTCCCGCGATTCTGGTCGGTAATTCCATTGGCTGTGTGGTGGTGATGCAAACCGCCGTTGATTATCCTGAATGGGTTTTGGGGATTGCGGCGTTGAATTGTTCTCTGCGTTTACTCCATGACCGAAAACGGGTGACTTTGCCCTGGTATCGACAGGTGGGAGCTTCTGTTTTACAAAAAGTTTTGAATAATGCGGCGATCGGACGGTTCTTTTTTCAGCAAATTGCTAATCCCAAAACGGTGCGAAAAATTTTACTCCAAGCCTATGCTGACTCGTCAGCAGTAACGGATGAGTTGGTAGAAATTCTGATGAAGCCTGCCCAAGATCCAGGAGCCGCAGAGGTTTTTCTTGCCTTTACTGCCTATTCCCAAGGGCCTTTGCCTGAAGATTTATTGCCTCGTTTGACCTGTCCGACGATTTTTCTCTGGGGAACAGCCGATCCCTGGGAAGCGATCGCCTTGGGCCAAGAGTTTGCCAAATTTGACACCGTTGAAAAATTCATTCCCCTGGAAGGAGTGGGTCATTGTCCCCAGGATGAAGCTCCCGAATTAGTAAACCCGATTTTATTGGAATTTATCGCAGAAATTTCCCAGCGTCACCGATAAGGTTTCCTGAAATTCAACGACTGGCTTTTTCCCTGTCAATGCTATGGCACAATGGTAAAGGTGACAAAATTTTTGGTCGTGATGCGATTCGCGATTTAAAACTTGATTTTGATAAAAGCCACCAATTATTACACCTCCCAAAACTCAGATGACTGCAACCCTGTCCGCCCCCCCAAAAACTCGTCGCGTTGTTTTTCCTTTCACAGCAATTGTCGGCCAAGAAGAAATGAAATTGGCTTTGCTGTTAAATGTCATTGATCCCAAAATTGGGGGCGTAATGATTATGGGCGATCGCGGTACAGGTAAATCCACGACTATCCGCGCCTTAGCTGACTTACTCCCCGAAATTGAAGTTGTTGCCAACGATCCCTTCAATTCCCACCCCACTGACCCCGATCTGATGAGCGATCAAGTTCGGAGCCAAGTTGATAATCAAATGCCTCTAACGGTGGTTCAGAAAAAAGTGACAATGGTTGACCTACCCCTGGGCGCGACGGAAGACCGAGTGTGCGGCACGATTGATATTGAAAAAGCTCTTTCTGAAGGGGTTAAAGCCTTTGAACCTGGACTACTTGCCAAAGCCAATCGGGGAATCCTCTACGTGGATGAAGTTAATCTGCTCGATGATCATTTAGTTGACGTTTTATTAGACTCCGCCGCAGGGGGCTGGAATACGGTAGAACGGGAAGGCATTTCGATTCGACATCCTGCCAGATTTGTTCTAGTCGGCTCAGGCAACCCTGAAGAAGGTGAATTACGTCCCCAACTATTAGACCGTTTTGGGATGCACGCCGAAATTCATACGGTGCGAGAACCTGCTTTGCGAGTGAAAATCGTTGAACAGCGATCGGAATTTGATCAAACGCCTCTCCCTTTCTGTGATGCCTACCAATCCGAACAAGATGATCTCCAAGCTAAAATCATTCAATCCCAAGAGCTATTGCCTTCGGTGAATATGGATTATGATTTGCGGGTCAAAATTTCTGAAGTTTGTTCCGAGCTAGATGTGGATGGACTGCGGGGAGATATTGTGACTAATCGGGCAGCTAAGGCGTTAACGGCTTTTGAAGGACGCACTGAGGTAACGGTAGAGGATATTCGTCGGGTGATTGTGCTTTGTTTGCGTCATCGTCTCCGCAAAGATCCCCTAGAATCTATTGACTCTGGTTATAAGGTCGAAAAAGTATTTAATCGAGTGTTTGGGTTAGAGTCGGCTACCTAATCTGAATTTTTGTAATAGAAATCGAGTAAAAGGTGGTTCTGTTTAAGTGAATTCACCTTTTTTTTATTGATCGCGATCGCTCCAAAAGATGAAAATGATTTAATGCGATCGCGTTTATTTGTTCACCTGTTGCCAAGAAAGTTTATAGTATAATGAGTCTAAAATATTCTTATTATTTAGCCTTGGTGATGATTATGCCGATTAGTTTAAAGGAATTGTGGGTTTGTTACGTTGGCTATTCTGGTATATCAAAAAAGTCCGACCCAAATTAAAGATTATTATACGAGGAGATGGGGGATTCTCTTTACCAGAAATCATCAGAATTTGTGAAAGAAGTGAGGTAGAATAT
>JBEIFD010000489.1:0-3400 GCA_040382535.1 Merismopediaceae cyanobacterium | reverse complement strand
CGTTTTTTTTCGGACTTACGCACTCTTACTACTTATTTTGTCTTTGATCACTGGCAACACCTTCTTGATTTTATGCTTGAGCAATTTGACCCTCTGCTCCCCGCTAATTCCTCCTGATTTTTCAAATTTAGAATTGCTGATTGATTTTCATCGTGACTCTGATTTTTGTCGATTAAGAGTACAATAGCCCTTGTCACTAATCACATGGGCTTTCCTTTGGTTTTAAAATACAACCCATTCTGTCCCGTTTTATGTTACTACCCACGGAAAACAAGTCCGTAAACTGAATGTTACGATCAATACCCTTTTTGCGATCAGATTGCAAAATTAAGCCAACAACTTAGTTATATTCCGAATGAGTTCCAAATCCAAAGAAAACCATCCTTAATCGGTACGGCGATCGCCCATTGCAGAAGCCTTACACCAAGCTCTTTTGTACGGCGATCAACTATGAAAACCTACTTAAACAATATCTATTGACGAAAGTGTAGCTATTGGCAATTATCAATGATTACTATCAATAATATCTATGGATTGTGCTTAAAAATCATGGATTGTGCTTAAAAATCTATGTTAAACTCCAGGCTTAAGCTAGAGTAAATCAGCCTAATCCAACAGTTGTTGGAGCGGAGGAACCAATTTCTGGGGCGTATTTCAAATCGGTCTTGAGTTTGAATCAAGGCATTGAAAAGGACATCTCTCAGTCCTAGCCCGTCAGCTAACTTCGTAGGCATTGAGGGAAGACTGTATCTTGACAAGATTTTATCGGATTTCTGTCTCGGTCAGTGTTCTTGATTGGTGCTACTCGCAACTTTTGTACCACATCTTGACACGGAGTTCTCAGATCATGAACGTGCCTATTTTTGCGATCGCGGGAAGAAATTTTGGGCGAAAATTCACACCCTTAGTCATTCGAGAAACGGTTCTCTTTCCCCTCCTGGGTTTCTTAGGATTAATCGGTATCTGGTGGGTAATCGCGCTTTTTCGCAGTGAATTAATGCCCACTCCCTTAGAAGCGTTAAACGATAATTTACACTACATTCTCAATCCTTTTTCTCAAAAAGGGCCAGGAGATCTGGGGATTGGTTGGTTATTATTAGCCAGTTTACGACGAGTTTCCATCGGATTTTTGTTAGGGGCTGCGGTAGCGATTCCCCTCGGCTTTTTGATTGGACTATCGAGAACAGCCATGCTGATTTTTAATCCTATTATTCAAATTTTACGTCCCGTTTCTCCTTTAGCCTGGTTGCCGATCGCCCTGGCTATATTTGGCATCGCTGAACCTTCGGCCATTTTTGTGATTTTTATTACCTCTCTTTGGCCAACAATTATTAATACGGCTCTGGGAGTAGCAAGTGTGCCAAAAGATTATCTAGATGTCGCTGCTGTCCTAGAAATGCCGCAATATCGAAAAATTTTTAAAATCATTTTACCCGCTAGTTTGCCCTATATTTTCACAGGTTTAAGACTCAGTTTGGGAATTGCTTGGTTAGTCATCGTAGCAGTTGAAATGTTAACAGGAGGAGTCGGGATTGGCTTCTTTCTATGGGACGAGTGGAATCGCTTAAATCTCAGTTCCGTCTTTTTAGCGGTGGTTGTGATTGGAATAACAGGTTTATTTCTAGATTATTTGATTAGTAAATTACAAGTTTGGGTAACTCATCGTCCTGCGACCGTAGCCCTAAAATAGTCATTTACTTTAGATTCTTATCAAATTTTTGCCAATATTGACACTCTTTATCTGAAATTGAGATTAAGAGCGTTATTTTTTAACTAATCCCTTGACTGACCGATATAAATTCCTATGAATCAGCCGATTTCTCGACGTAATTTTTTGCAAGGCTTGGGAGCAACCTCCGCGATCGCGCTTTCTTCTTGTACCATCAACGCCAGCCGAAATCCCAGCAATTTAACAGAAGCCGCCCTAGCCGTTAAACCGATTATTGATCCCAAAACCCTCGAAAAACCGAATTTAACCCTTGGTTTTGTCCCTGTCAATGATTGCGCTCCCTTTGCGGTGGCTTGGGAAAAAGGTTTATTTCGCAAGTATGGCTTAAATGTCAAACTCAGTCGAGAAGCCAGTTGGGCCAATTCCCGCGATGGCATTATTTTTGGACGTTTGGATGCTTCTCCCGTCGTTTCTGGAGCCATTACCAACGCCAGAACAGGGGCAGAAGGCGCGAGAAAAGCTCCTTTGTGTGGAGCCATGACCATTCACCGTCACGGAAACGCCATGACAATGGATCGAGCCATGTGGGATTTTGGCTTACGTCCTTGGCAGGAATATAAGGGAGACTTAGACCGTTTTGGGCGAGATTTACGGTCTTATTTCGAGAAAATTCCCCTTGAACAACGAGTCTGGGCTGTGGTGCTGAGTTCTTCGATTTATGAATATTTCGTGCGTTATCTCACCTCTGCAATGGGAATTAATCCTGATGCAGAATTTCGTTTATTGATTATTCCTCCTCCGCAAATGGTCAATAACATCCGAATTGGGGCAATGCAAGCCTATATGGTCGCTGAACCTTGGAATACTAGGGCGATCGCGGGGAATGAGGGAATTGGTTTTACCTTTGCCCAAGGACGAGAAATTTGGCGCGGCCATCCCGATCGCATTTTAGGAGTGATGGAATCATTTATTGAAGAAAATCCGAAAACCTACCGTTCTCTAGTAAAAGCCATGATTGAAGCCTGTCAATATTGTAGTAAGCCTGAAAATAGGTTAGAAGTCTCCAAAATTATTGCCCAACGCTCCTTTACAGGGGCTAAACCCCAACTAACTGAGGCGGGAATTGTCGGAAATTATAACTATGGCGGCTTTGATAATCAACAGCGATGGGTCAAAAGTCTGGAAACCACCTTATTTTTTGATATACCCGATGATATGGGCAAAGCACCTCAAGATCATTCCACTTTCCTGTGGCAGTCGGAAAGTCTTTGGTTAATGACCCAAGCGGCCCGATGGCAACAAATCCCAGAAATACCAAAGAATGCCGAAAAAATAGCTCAAAAAGCTTGGAGAACGGATTTATATCGAGAAATTGCGACTGATTTAGGGATTCAATGTCCAACAGAGGATTATTATGTGGCTCCCCCTGAAGCTTTTATCGATCGCAAACCCTTTGATCCCAGTGATCTCGTCGGTTATCTTAACAGTTTTGAAATCCGTGCCAAGGCTCCCCAATCTTTCTTTTTGTCTTAAATTTTTTAGGTGACTCTTCTATTTTTACCACATAAATTTATGGGCGATCGCAACTCGCCCTACAGTTAAATTAGAAGTTTTAAAGTAAACAAATTTTCTGAATTATCAACTATCAACTATCAATTAAAACCATGACTCAATCTAACTCTTTCACTACTGCTATTTCTCCTGATCTTACCCAAGAATTTTTAGTCGTTG
>JBEIFD010000488.1:0-3401 GCA_040382535.1 Merismopediaceae cyanobacterium | reverse complement strand
CTTGATCTAGAAACGATTCGCAATACGATCAATGAAGCGGATAATTTGTACCAAATAGGAAATCGAGTTTTTGAGTGGTTAGATCGTCAAGCTTCAACTGAAACATTACCGAATAATCCTATTAATTTATCTGATTTATCCCAAGCGGGAAAAAATACCTGGACATCGGAAACTTTGACAATTCCTAGACCGAACAAAGATCCTATAACTGCCTTTGTTTATCTTCCTCAAAAGTTAGCAAAACCTGCTCCCGTTGTGGTTATTGCGCCTGGGTTAAATTCTGATTTTCAAGCCTTAAGTTATGTCGCCCAACATTTAGCTTCTCATGGCTTTGCTACCGTCGGCATTGACTTTCCTGAAAGTGACAATCAAAGAATGCTGGATGCCCTACAAGGTTTGGATACTTTTCCCAATCCCAATGCCTGGATGGATCAACCTAAAGATGTAAGTTTGGTGTTAAATACTTTAGAACAAAAAATGCAATCCGATCCCAATTGGCGGGGCAAATTAGACCTCAAAAATGTGGGAATTCTGGGTCACTCCCTGGGGGGATACACGGCAACGGCGATCGGTGGGGCTAGGGTTCAATGGTCAGATATTGTAAAAAAATGTGCCACTTTGGATGATCCCAATCAAATTAACCTAAATCCCGCCTTACTCTGGCAATGTCAAGGAATCGACGGTGCGCCTCCGATGGGAGATCTTCAAGATCCTAGAATTAAGGCCGTGATTGCCATTAATCCTGTCACCAATCCCGCCTTTGGAAAGCAGGGAGTTAATCAACTGTCTGTGCCAATGATGTTTATTGCAGGAAGTTCCGATATTTTCGCGCCTCCTTTACCTGAACAAATTGCGCCTTTTGCGGCTCTGAATAAACAGGATAAATATTTACTTTTAGTGAAAAATTCAACTCATTTATCATTCACTCAAGGAACCGATAAGTTACCTGATTTTATTGTAGGGCCAGGCCAAAAGTTAGCCTATGACTATCTCAAAAGTATTAGCTTGGCTTTCTTTAATCTTTACTTAAATCAACAACCAGAATTCCAGCCCTATTTAACAGATGCGGCGATCCAAAAAATGGGAAAAGAACCTCTTCCATTGCATTTAATTAAATCCTTAACTCAGGAACAACTTGATCAAGCAATTAAGCCCACTAATTAAACTTTACTCTCGGTTAATCCTAGTCGGACTCTGTTTCGGAGCGATCGCCTAACCCGTTGTTTCGCTTCCCTCCGAATATGAATGCCGCTCCTTAAATGCACCGAATAATGCCGAATAATACAGAAATTCTATGCTGAAACAATGGACAAATCCTTACATCATTTTAATGCTTGCTGTAATTGGTATTACTATTGCTATTGTCGGTAAAAATACATTTGAATTGTTTTTTGTTAATGTAACTTTTTTGGCGACAATATTGTTGATTGCTCTCAGGAATTTTTATCTTCATGATCGTGTTTACTCGGATAAATGGCTGAAAGCTTTTTTGTCCTTGATTTTAATTGGCTTTTTGTCCGATTTTATGGCCCACTTTAATTGGTTGCCTGATTTTAATCCACTTTTTTTAGCGATCGCTACTTCTATTAAAATTCTGGTTTTTGGATACGAATGGATCTCAACAGTTAAGATATTGGCCTATAGACAAAAAGTAACCAGTAAAACCATTGTTTTAGCGATTATTTCCTACCTTTTTATCGGTATTATCTGGTCATTTATCTATTTTTTTATTTGGCAAATAGATCACCATTCTTTTAAAATTAGTGATCCAACGAAGTATGAATTGCAGCCTTGGAATTTGGCGATGTATTTTAGTTTAATTACCTTAACAACGATTGGCTATGGAGATATTATTCCAGTGGGAAGGTGGGTGATGGTTCTGGTGAATTTTGAAGCGATGGCAGGGGCGATTTATTTAACGGTCATTGTTGCTCGATTAGTTTCTTTGTATGGCAACTCTGAAAGTTAATCTTTTTCGTAATGAAAATTAATAAAAAGTCAAAAAATAAACATACTTAAAACCTATTATTTTTGTTTTTTTTTAACACTCTCTTTTGACTACTTGTGCTATCATTACTCTAACCAATTTGATTGAATTGGGTCGTTCCTATCCCTTAATTATTTTAGATTGTTGGTCTATTTTTTATTTTTCATGAACTGAAACTCTCTCTATGTTGAATCATTTTCTATCGTCCCTAAATCGTCTTTCGCCCAAAGGAGTTCCCTTGACCAGGAAAGTTCAAAGATTATCAATGACCGCCTTAGCTCTCATCCTCATTACTACCAGTTTAGTTATTATGTCCTCTCCCAGTAACGGCCAATCTCTGACGGGTTCTCCTGCCAACCCGAAAGTAAAATTCTCAACCCCGCTCCCCCCAGGAATTGCTTCACCCGCCAAAGTGGAAACTCGTCTGGGAACGCTCAATTTCTTCGACGGCTTTCCCGACCAGGCAACGGCTGAAAAGCTCTACGATAACCTCGATTTCCAACGTGCTGTTCAAGCGTACCTATTGGGAATACCCGCCGTTAACCAAGCGGCCAACCGTAACGCGATCCGTACCTTGGGGCCAGTGAATACCGTTGTGCCGATTTTCGAGCAACTTTTGGACTCGCGATCGATCTTCCTGACTGCCAATGACAACACCGTTTACAGTTGGACGTGGCTCGATCTCACTAAGGGGCCGTTAGTTTTAGAAGTTCCTCCGAAAGTGTTAGGAACGGTGAATGATATTTGGTTTCGCTGGGTAATTGATGTGGGCATTACTGGCCCCGATAAAGGCGAAGGCGGAAAGTATCTCTTTTTACCCCCAGGCTACAAAGGAGAAATCCCATCGGGTTATAAAGTCGTGAAATCACCGACTTTTAATATTTGGATTCCCTGGCGTAGTTTTTTGGTCAAGGGCGACCCGAAACCTGGGGTTGAGTTGGTGACAAAGAATACGAAAATTTATCCCCTAAACAGTGCGAATAATCCCCCCGCTTTAAATTTTGTGAATATGTCGGGTAAGCCGTTTAATACCGTTGCACCCGCAGATTATCAGTTTTGGGAACTGCTCAATCAGGTGGTACAGGAAGAACCGAGTGAGTCCCTCGACCAAATCCGACTGGGTTATTACGCCTCTATTGGGATTCAAAAAGGCAAACCTTTCAAACCTGATGAACGGATGAAAAAAATCCTGACGGAAGCGGCGGCGGTAGGGGATGCAACAGCACGGGCAATTTCCTTTCATAATCGACAGAAGGAGGCTTATTACTATCCGAACAGTGCTTGGCAGTTACCTTTCATCGGTGGCTATAAGTTCCAAACCCAGCCTGATGTGCTGAACATGGATGCTTATATCTATTACTATTTCATGGCGACGGGAGTTACTCCTGCGATGGAAGAAAAAATGGTCGGATTG
>JBEIFD010000487.1:0-3402 GCA_040382535.1 Merismopediaceae cyanobacterium | reverse complement strand
GAAGTAGAAGATCTCGCAGCTTTAACTTTAGATAAAAATTGGCATATTCGTTTTATTGAATTTATGCCCATCGGTAACGGAGATTTGTTTCAAAAAAAAGCCTGGATTCCCTCGGAGGGATTACGGCAACGCATCCGCCAAAAATGGGGTTTAGAAGAATCCCAAGTTCTGGGTAATGGCCCCGCCGATATTTTCCAAATCCCAGGAGCAAAAGGAACGTTAGGCTTTATTAGTCAGATGTCCGAATGTTTCTGCGATCGCTGTAACCGCATGAGACTATCCGCCGATGGTTGGTTGCGTCCTTGTTTACTCAATGAAACAGGTCAACTGGACTTAAAAAATGCTCTTAGAAATGGTGTTCCAACCACTCAATTAAAACAACAAGTGTCAGAATTATTACAATTAAAACCAGAGATTAATTTTAAAGAGCGAGAGTCTGGAACTCAGGCAGGAAAATATTCTCGAACCATGTCCCAAATTGGGGGTTAAAATAACAGTTATATTTTTGAATAAGTCGTTAAAATTACTTTTTTATTAATCAAATATTTTTAAAATACAATTATCTTTGTTAATTAAATCTTACTAATTTTAAAAAATGATTCAGATTCCCGCCCAACCCTACGATTATGAAATTCCTGAACTGAGTCACGTTGCCTTAGTAATTATTGATATGCAACGCGACTTTTTAGAAGCAGGCGGATTTGGTGAAGCACTAGGAAACGATGTCAGTCAACTCCAATCGATTATTCCTAATGTTCAATCCCTTTTAAAAACTTTTCGCACTCTCCAACTCCCGATCTTTCAAACCGTAGAAGGACATAAACCCGATCTGTCTGATTGTCCTCCTTCCAAGCAAAAACGCGGTAGGAGTGAACTCAAAATTGGCGATCGCGGGCCAATGGGACGAATTTTAATTTTAGGAGAAGCGGGGAATAGTATTATTCCTGAATTGCAACCGCTTCCTGAAGAAATTATTATTTCCAAACCAGGGAAAGGGGCTTTTTATAACACGGACTTGGAATCCTATTTACAAGCAAAAAATATTACCCATCTTCTAATTACGGGAGTCACCACCGAAGTTTGCGTTCAAACCACCATGAGAGAAGCTAATGATCGCGGCTATGAATGTCTGTTGGTAGAGGATGCAACGGCCAGCTATTTTCCCGAATTTAAGCAAGCCACGATAGAAATGGTTCGCGCCCAGGGTGGCATCGTTGGTTGGACTGGTATGACAGAAGACGTTATCACTGCCCTCACTTCGAGGTGATTAATTTCGTGAGTAAGATAATATTAAAATCTAGTGGAATTTTAATATTTTAGGTTCATAATATAGCATTATTGAAAGAGTTGGATAGAGATTTAGAAATTTTGTTGATAATATTTCTCTATGTTTCCAACAGCTTTTAATAAAGGGGAATCTAAGGAATCAACCCAGTCTGCAACTCCGCGAGATAACCCCAACGTTAAAACGCCTTCTGAAGGTGTTAGTTGATTTTCGACAACTTGAGTTTTTAGGTTTTGTAATATATTAATGACATTGTTTAAATAGTCAGCATTCTTTTCGAGTTTAATCTGGTTAGAAACGGCGATCGCGTTTTCAATTAATTTAATCAATTCGTGATTTTTGCTTTCCATAGGATTTTATTTGCAACAAAAAGATTGTATGGTGACATCTTCGCCATCAGACCACTTAATGGTAGCATCTCTAGAATCTTTGATAAAAATTTGTTGTCCTCCACCAGGATAGCAAGTCGCTGGATTTTGAGGGGCCGCGATACCTTGATAAACCGTCATTCCCGCAGGTAATGTAACCGTTACTTTTTTGCTGGCTGGATTCCCCCAATCCTGATTGAGGGCCAATTTTTTAATCGCTTCTGAATTCGTTGTGTATTGATCGCTTGTTAAATATCTTCCGTATTTAGAAACACTGTTGCCAAAATAACGATAAAAATCTTGAGCCTTTTCTAACTTCACTTCTTTACATTCAGAGTTAAGAAAAGTAACAGCAATATCCGCAGGTAGAGGACAGGATGATGAAACAGTTTGTGCGATCGCTCTTGCAGAAATAATGGGAAAGTTCTGAGAAACAGTACCAATGGAGAAACTTCCTAAAAAACCGAAGCCTAAGCTAACCAATACAGATTGAATTTTCATTGCCAATATTTTTGAATTTCGTTCTTTAACCTTGCAAATGTTACCAAAATTGACCTCAAAAAACAAGATTGACAATGTTAATTTTTTTAAAGTGTATTTTTAAATAATTCGCCAACACTATTTTTTATCATCTCATCAGCTAATTAATGGACAGATTTTAGATTTTTATGGCGTGATCTTGACATGGTACCAACCATCATTTTAAACTAGGTTATGTTGACAAAAATAAGTCAATTAGTGATGGAAGCTGTCAAAAAAAGTTATTTTAAATCGTTATGTCAGCCATAAATTAGCTTCTTAAAATACATTACTAAAAATCATAATATGCTGGGATTTCTGAATTTAAATAAGCCAAAAAATTGGACATCCCATGATTGCGTGGCCAAGGTACGAAGATTGCTGAAAACTCGTAAAGTGGGTCACGGTGGAACCCTTGATCCTTTGGCTACGGGCGTGCTACCGATCGCAGTAGGAAAAGCAACCCGCTTAATTTCCTATTTGCCCCATCGCAAGGCCTATCAGGCGAAAGTTCGTTTTGGGATAGAGACCGCAACCGACGATTTAGAAGGGGAAATTCTTAAAACTTGTTCGGCTTCGGAATTGACTTTAGATAAAATAACGCCCTATTTACCCCAATTTTTAGGAATTATCGAACAAATTCCACCTCAATATAGCGCGATTCAACGGGATGGCCAACGCCTTTATGATTTGGCTCGTCAGGGAAAGATGGTAGAAGTGCCGAGTCGTCGGGTCGAAATTTTTGATATGCAAGTTTTGGGATGGCAAGCGGGCGAATTTCCTGAACTCGATTTGTCGATTCGCTGTGGGGAAGGAACCTATATTCGGGCGATCGCGAGGGATTTGGGAGATCTGCTCGGTGTGGGGGCAACCTTGGCGGGATTAATTCGTATCGAAAGCGGGGGAATGAATTTAGGAAATAGTATTACTTTGGAAGAATTAGCGGCTCGGCTTGAAAGTCAGGATTTTGCCCTAACTTCTCCTCAAACCGTCCTGACAGATTTACCTAAAATTATTCTGGATGCGGAAACAGCCCAACGCTGGTGTCAGGGACAAAAAATTGCGGTAACTAAAAGAGATATTAGCCTAAATCAACCGCTAAGAGTATTAAATGAAGATGAAATCCTATTAGGGATAGGAGAAATAGCAGAAATCGAAACAATTAACCGTTTAATTTCCAAAGTTGTGCTTGTTTAAAATCCTGACTACCTTCATCTTGCTTACTGATGT
>JBEIFD010000486.1:0-3415 GCA_040382535.1 Merismopediaceae cyanobacterium | reverse complement strand
TCCTTTCCCATTATCCTTTTTTCTACAACCCTTACCTAACGCTAAATTTAGAATTGCTGCAAAAAGCTTATCGATCAACGCCTTGACCCTCGACTAAGTTATAATGTTTTGTTTGGGAATATCTCTACATCAAGACTTAATCGGAGCGCATAGACAGTGGTTGCCCAACTCAACACTCAACAAGATTACGAACAAAAGACCCAGGACATTGCGAGAGACTTATTAGCCCAAACCCGTGAGAAGCGATCGCTTTGGGACAAAATCAGCGATTCCGTGAGATTAGATGACAAATTGCTCGATTGGGCGATGGGAAGCCCTGGCTTGCGGATGCAGTTATTTCGTTTTATTGACTGCTTGCCCGCCCTGAAAAGTAATACCGAAATTGCGAACCATCTACAACAATATTTAGGGGATGAAACCGTTGAATTACCCACTGCGTTAAAAGGCATTTTGAATTTTACCGATCCCCATACTCCCCCCGCCCAAATTGCTGCCGCAACCATTAGTAAAGCGACGGAAACCTTAGCGTTTAAATATATTTCGGGGGAAACGATCGCCCAGGTCACAAAAGCGGTAGAACGCCTCAGAAAAGAAAAAATGGGTTTTACCATTGACCTGTTGGGGGAAGCGGTCATTACGGAAACCGAAGCTGAGGGATATTGGCAGAGTTATCTGGATTTAATGGAGCAATTGTCCCAGGAAGCGGCTAAATGGTCAACAATTCCCCAAATTTATGAAGCAGACGGTGAAAAAATTCCTAAAGTTCAGGTTTCTGTTAAATTAACCGCGTTTTATTCCCAATTTGATTCCTTTGATCCAAAGGGCAGTAAGCTCAAAGTCTGCGATCGCATTCGGTCTTTATTGCGTCGAGCGAAGGAATTGGGCGTTGCGGTTCACTTTGATATGGAACAGTATGCCTACAAAGATTTGATTTTAAATATTCTCAAAGAATTACTAATAGAAGAAGAATTTCGTCCCCGTACTGATATCGGGATTACCTTACAGGCTTATTTGAAAGATTCTGAGCAGGATCTCAAGAATTTGATTGAATGGGGCAAACATCGCGGTTATCCCGTCACTGTGCGTCTGGTCAAAGGAGCCTATTGGGATCAGGAAACCATTAAATCTCAACAAAATCACTGGCCGATCCCTGTTTATCTCGAAAAAACCGCAACGGATGCCAATTATGAACGCATGACCCGTTTATTATTAGAAAATCATGAATATTTATATGCGGCAATCGGGAGTCATAATGTGCGTTCCCAAGCCCTAGCCTGTGCGATCGCGGAAACGTTGCAAATTCCCAAACGTCGTTTTGAGATGCAAGTGCTGTATGGCATGGGGGATCAACTGGCCAAAGCCCTGGTTAAACGGGGTCATCGGGTACGGGTCTATGCACCCTACGGAAAACTCTTACCAGGGATGTCTTACCTCATTCGTCGTTTATTGGAAAATACCGCCAATAGTTCCTTTTTACGCAAGAATTTAGAAGGCGTTTCCATTGATGATCTCATTGCCCCCCCGAAAGTCCTCGGTCACGATAGCTTGCCCACCAAGGGTTATCCCAATTCACCCGATACGGATTATTCCAACGCCGTCCTACGAGATAAAGCAATGCAAGCGTTAGCAGGAGTTAAAAATTCCCTCGGAAAAACCTATTTACCACTGATTAATGGGGAATATGTCGAAACAGAAGTATTAATCGATTCGGTTAATCCCTCCCGTCCCCAGGAATTGATCGGCAAAATTGGTTTAATTAATCTAGATCAAGCGGATCTAGCCCTAGAAGCGGCGAAAAATGCCTTTCCTGCCTGGAAGAAAACCCCTGTACGGGAAAGAGCAGGAATCCTCCGTAAAGCGGCGGAAATTATGGAAACTCGTCGCCATGAACTGAATGCTTGGATTTGTTTGGAAGTCGGTAAAATTATTCCCCAAGCCGATGCAGAAGTCTCGGAAGCGATCGATTTTTGTCGTTACTATGCCGATGAAATGGAGCGTTTGGATCAGGGCCATAATTACGATATTGCGGGGGAAACCAATCGTTATATCTATCAACCACGCGGTTTAGCTCTGGTCATTTCTCCTTGGAATTTTCCCTTTGCGATCGCGGTAGGAATGACCGTCGCAGCTTTGGTAACGGGGAATTGTACTTTATTGAAACCTGCGGAAACGTCAACAGTAATTGCGGCCAAAATCACGGAAATCCTCATCGAAGCAGGTATTCCTAACGGGGTGTTCCAATACGTTCCTGGCAAAGGTTCGGTGGTCGGTTCCCACATGGTCAATCATCCCGATGTTCATTTAATCGCCTTCACAGGATCGCGGGAAGTGGGTTGTCGGATCTATGCAGATGCGGCGGTGTTGCAACCTGGACAAAAGCATCTCAAACGAGTTATTGCAGAGATGGGAGGTAAAAATGCCATGATCGTCGATGAAAGTGCCGATCTCGATCAATCCGTTGCCAGTACTGTCTATTCCGCCTTTGGTTATACAGGGCAAAAATGTTCCGCCTGTTCTCGTATTATCGTGCTTGAGCCTGTCTATGATGCCTTTGTGGAACGTTTTGTAGAAGCAACCCGTTCTTTGAATGTCGGCCCGACGGATGATCCGAGTACCCAGGTCGGCCCTGTGATTGATGCAACTTCCCAAAAACGCATTAAGGAATACATTGCCAAGGGTAAATTAGAGTCAGAAATTGCCCTAGAAAGTGAAATTAATTTGGATGGTTATTTTGTCAGTCCCACCATTTTCAAAAATGTGTCCCCCCACGCTATTATTGCCCAAGAAGAGATTTTTGGCCCCGTTGTTGCCGTGATTAAGGTAACTGATTTTGATGAAGCTTTAGCCGTTGCTAATGGTACGGATTATGCCCTAACAGGGGGTCTTTTTTCCCGTACTCCTGAGCATATTGATCGGGCGGCTCGTGAGTTTGAGGTAGGTAATCTTTACATTAATCGCACTATTACAGGCGCGATCGTTTCTCGTCAACCCTTTGGAGGCTTTAAGTTATCAGGAGTTGGTTCCAAAGCAGGTGGCCCTGATTATTTGTTGCAATTCCTAGAGCCACGTCATGTGACGGAAAATATTCAACGTCAGGGTTTTGCACCAATTGAGGGAGCGGATCAATAGAGTACAATGGGGGAGTTAGCAATGATCCCCCCATCAAAAAAGTTAATTTGAACTTATTTTAACCAATCTAACATCAATTGCCAGTACTCAAAAACTATGATACTCAAAAAGCGTTATGTCCGTTTTTACAAGTCATTTAACTATGACTATTTAAGAATTGATCGTTCGCAAGCAAAAGATTGGGAATCAGGGCGAACGCATCTTATGCGAGCAAAACCTTAAGGAGATAGTCCTCGTCCCAACCAGCGCGTAGCCGTTTATTCTTAAATACCGAGTTTAAGAGTAT
>JBEIFD010000485.1:0-3422 GCA_040382535.1 Merismopediaceae cyanobacterium | reverse complement strand
GTTGATGTTGTTGGGATTGTAATAGTTGCTCTAGGCGATCGCGTTCTTTCTTGGTTTCTCCTAAGCGGCTAGATAATTGGGCTAACAAGGCTTCGGTTTCGCTGACTTTGAGATTAATTGTATTTAATTCGGTGGTTAAAGCTTGCTGTTGGGTCGCGAGTTCGGCGGATTGGGTTTGGTGGAGTTCAATGCGCTTTTGGGATTCGGCAATTTTTTCTTCAAAGCGATGGGTCTGATTTTGGAGATCGGTGAGGCGAATTTCTCCCTCTCGCAGGGATTTTTCTTTGGCTTGCAATTGAACTTCTTGGGTTTTAATTACTGCCTGAATTTCTTGCCATTCTTGATGGGTTTGGGAGCTTTCTAAATCCGTTAATTTTTGTTGTTCCTGTTGTAACTCGGTTTCTAATTGGGGAATTTGAGCGTTTAAAATCTCCAGTCTTTGTTGAACCGTTGCCAAATCTTGACGGCTTTGATTGAGTTGCTGAGTTAATTCATTTTTCTGTTTAGAGAGGCGTTGAATATCTTTTTCTAATTGCTGTAACTCTAACTGATCTTCTCTCGCTCTTTGACGAACTTCGGTTAATTCCTGAGATAATTGTTTGATCTGGGCGGCTTTCATCACCAGCCCTTCATCGTTCCGTCCTTGCACCCGTTCAATATCACTTAATCGTTGTTTCAGCGATCGCAGTTCTGCCGACTCTTCTAATTTTGTCACTCCAAAGCGAATGGAAGGCCGCGAAGGTTTACTGCCTCCTGTCATGGCTCCACTACTTTCTAAAATATCGCCGTCTAGGGTGACTAAACGCTGTTTTCCTAAATGGGGACGGGCGGTTTCAATACTTTCAAAAATGAGGGTATTACCGTAAATAAACAGAAAAATATCCTGATATTTGGGTTCACAATCAATCAAATTGACTGCTAAATCAATATAACCCTTGGCATAATTCAAATTAACGCTTCCGTGACGGGGGGGACGAATTTTAGTTAAAGGTAAAAACGTGGCACGACCCGCTTTTGCGTGTTTCAATAACTCAATTCCCGCCGCAGCAATGCCATCATCTTCTACTACCACGTAACCTAATCTTGCCCCTGCCGCAATTTCTAAAGCGAGTTGGTAACGGGGATCGACTTGTCCCAATTGGGCAACGAGTCCACAAATCCCTGGCAAATCAGACTGTAAAATCATTTGGGTTGCATAGGTTCCTTGGATTTCACTCTGAGCTTGTTTAGTCGCTTCTAGTTTATCTAATTGACGTTGTTTTTCCCGTTGTTCTGTTAATAAACGATTCTGGGTTTCTTGCAATAAACTGCGATCGCTTTCACTATCACTGAGTTGTTGCGCGAGAGTCTGAATGTGCTGTTCTATGCCTCCCATTTGACCCGATAGACGGGCGGCCTCGGTTTCTTTTTGACTTAATTCCTGCTCTGTTGGGGTTAATCGTTGAGTCGTTTCACTAATAATTTTTTCTAATTGTTCTTCCCGTTCCCGTAGTTGAGCTTGCTCCGTGCGTTTGGGCGTTAAGATTTCTTGTAAATTGGCAATTTTACGACTGAGGGCCGTTTGTTCCTGTACCCAGGTTTCGGAAGCAGAGGCGATCGCGTTGGACTGTTCCCTTAATGCTTCAATCGTAGCTCTAAGCTGATCTCGATCGCTTTGTAATTGGGGTAAAAGATTACTTTCAAAATGGGATTTTTCCTGGGTTAATCGTAAAAAATCCTGTTGATATTGGTCTAATTCCTGACGAGTTTGCGCTAAATTTCCCTGATACTGTTGGGCAGAATGGGCTAATTCTTGATAACGTTGTTCTAATTGTTGACGTTTGGCTTTTTGGGTGGCTAATTGGGAGGCGACGGATAATTGTTCTTCTTCTCCTAATGCTTTAACTTGAGCGTTTAATTGTTCAAATTCTCCGCGAGTTTGTTCGATCTGGGTTCCTAGTTGACCCAATTTTTCCGTTAAGCGATTATTTTCCTGCTCTGCTTGTTGGAATTGAGTGGTGATACGAGTGAATTGCTGTTGAACTGACTGCCAGTTTAAAACAATTTCCCATTGTTGTTTTTCCTGAACTTGCGCTCTTAATTTTTGATATTTTTCGGCTTGAATGCGATCGGCGGCTAATCTTTCCAGCGATCGCGCGAGTTCCGTTTCAATAATTCGACAGCGATCTTCTCGATCTCGAACTTCTTCAAGGGTTTCCTTGGTTTTTTCGATTTTACGATCAAATTCTGCTACTCCTGCCAGTTCATCAATAATTTCTCGCCGTTCCTTGGCATTCATCGTAATAATGCGCGTCACATCCCCCTGCAACACCACGTTATAACCTTCGGGATAAATGCGTAATCGATTTAATTCGCCCTGCAATTCCGTCGCTGTGACCGTTTCTCCATTGATGGAATAGGTAGAAGAATAACTACCGCCCTTAGAAACCTTTAAACGTCTTGCCACCGTCCATTCCCGACTGATGACGACTTGTTTTTCATCGCTTACGGGGGTTTCCCTGGGCTGTTCATTTTTCCCTTCAACTTGAGCCGCTTCCATTTCCCCTAAGTCTGCAATATCAAAGGTGACGGAAACATTAGCTTCGGTGCTGTGGCGATTGCTGGTGTGGGTATGGTTGACCAAATCGGGTAAACGTTCGGCCCGCATTCCCTTGGAGCTTGCTAGTCCCAAGCAAAAGAGAAGTGCGTCTAGAATATTGGATTTTCCTGACCCATTGGGGCCAGAAACGACGGTAAAACCAGGCAAAAAAGGAATGGCCGTTGTGCCACCGAAAGATTTAAAGTTGGTCAGTTCGATGCGTTTGATATGAACCATTCACTGTCAACAGCGATCCAATATTCCCTTAGTCTAACAATAACTGACAGATTTTTAACCAAGGCTCAATAGGTGTTTCGGGGAGTGAAGCCAGTAGATTTTGCAACAAAGAACTCAACAGGGCTTTGCCACGCTTTTTTGTAGTTATGGACAAACTCAAAGAAACCCAAATATAAGGGCAATTTTTCCTGAGAAATTCTCCGATGGGGACGTAACCAAGAACGCAAAAGCGACCAAAATCCTTCCATCGTGTTGACATGGACTTCGCAAAATCCGTCGACCTCTTCATCACGAGCATATTCTCCTACTCCATGACACACTGTTTTATGAGGATACCCCCCACTCAGTCAAGGCATTGTAAATAGCATACTCATGACTTATAAACTTGACTATACTTCAAACGTTCATAATCTGAGATTTATCAAAGTGTTGAAATCTTAAAGTGAGCAAGGAATCAAGCTCCTCTTTATATTTCACGTTAGCATCTTCAATACATTCTGAAATTGCCGAAGAAAACTGAGTAAAATTAAACAAGCGGTTCAAGAAGCTTTAGATCGTATTACGCTTCAAGATATACGCAATTGGTTCACTCATTGTTGTTATTGTG
>JBEIFD010000484.1:0-3424 GCA_040382535.1 Merismopediaceae cyanobacterium | reverse complement strand
GGAAGGAATGAAAGCTCGTAGCGAAGCTGGTAATTACCACCTTGAGCGTTTTATATTTAATTGTGCCTAGCTACTTAGTCAAACATTTAGCAATACAGATAAACGTGATCTCAGAGATGCGGTATTATTAGCAGATATACTTTGTAACACCTATACCTGTATTGAAACTATCCTATTCTGAATTGCAAGAGCATTTGAAACTTATCTTGATCCTAATCAATGGCATAAAGAACTCTTACGAAAGATGCGTATTGATGTCCCTAATATTCGTAAGCAGTTTTATCAAGAGATTCCTATCAATTATTAGACGAGCTAAGACGTTTTAGACATTTCAAAAGATACTATTACGATTTTGACTATGACTGGATATGAAAAGCTCTGTCCCCTAATTAAAGATGAGCTTGAAAATTACACTATTTTTTTGATGGAATGCGCGAACCCAAAAGGTACTTGATTTAATTAAGGTTTATAACCATCATCTGATAATAAGTTCGACTGTCTAGCTGCGGCCACTGCTAGGCGATCGCATTTTTCGTTTTCCATATTACCCGAATGACCTCTGACCCAAATAAATTTCACTTTATGTTCTTTACAAAGTTTTAATAGCCGTTCCCAAAGATCGGGATTTTTTGCCATTTCCTTCGCGTTTCGTTTCCAACCGTTTGCCTGCCATTTTTTGGCCCAGCCTTTTTCCATCGCATTAATTAAATACTGAGAATCACTATAGAGTGTGACGACAGAAGGTTTACTCAAAACCTCTAGAGCCGCGATCGCCGCCATCATTTCCATCCGATTATTAGTGGTTAAGCGATATCCTGCCGATAATTCCTGGCGATCGCCCTGATGAAGTAAAACTACACCATAGCCACCAGGGCCAGGATTACCAATACAGGCTCCATCGGTATAAATTGTCACAGACTCAAGGGTTTGGTTCATTATTAGTCGTTTAAAATAAAAAATATTTTAGAGAGAGATTTATCTTAAAATTAAGTAAAAATAAATCCTGTCTGATAATAACAGAATTGGGTTTATTTCGCGAAAAATTATTATTATCCCAATGCCCTATCCTAAAATAACAAAACTTTGGGGACTGTTAGAATATAAACCACAGTGGACATTAAGCCCCCAGGGTTGGGGAATATTGACTATTTCCTTAATCATTCTCTTAATTTTAATTCTCAGAACAGTCCAACCTTTTTTGGTGGTTTCTCAACCCATTCCCTCCCAAATATTAGTCGTTGAAGGATGGATGGATGAATATGCAATGAAAACAGCAAAAACAGAATTTCAACAAGGTCAATATGATTTAATTTTGACCACAGGGGAAGAATTAGGGGAAGGCTCTGTTCTAGCCAGTTATAAAAGTTATGCGGGTCTGGCAGAAGCGATGTTAATCAATTTAGGCATTGATCCCGATAAAATTGTCGTTCTCCCCACCCCTAGAGTCAAAAAAGACCGAACCGCCGCGTCGGCCTTAGCGGTTAAAAATTGGGTTTTAGCGTCTTCATTACCGATTAAGGCAATTAATTTATATTCCTACGATGCCCATAGCAGAAGAAGTTGGTTTATTTTTTCTCGAATTTTATATCCCGAAGTTTCTGTGGGAATTCTTGCCTATCCTTCTCCCTTTTATGAACCGACTAAATGGTGGGCTTCTAGTGCAGGTTTTCGGACAATTACTTCGGAAGCGATCGCCTACCTATACGCGATTTTAATTTGGCAATTTATGGGATAGAAATTCAAAAAATTACCATTAAAACCGTCTAAAACTCTGCATTTAAAGGAGTCCGAGGGAAAGGAATCACATCTCGAATATTTGCCATTCCTGTCATAAATTGAACAATGCGCTCAAATCCTAAGCCAAAACCTGCATGGGGAACGGTTCCAAAACGACGTAGATCGAGATACCACCAGAGATCATCGGGGTTCATTCCCTGGGCTTGAATCCGTTGTTCTAGCACATCTAACCGTTCTTCTCGTTGGGAGCCGCCAATAATTTCACCAATTTTTGGAGCTAAAATATCCATTGCCGCAACGGTTTTTCCATCTTCATTTAAACGCATATAAAACGCTTTAATTTCAGCAGGATAATCGGTGACAATCATCGGTTTTTTAAATACTTTTTCGGCTAAATACCGTTCATGTTCTGATTGTAAATCAATTCCCCATTCAACAGGATATTGAAACGAGCGATCGCAGTTTTCTAATAATTTAATCGCTTCGGTGTAGGTAATCCGAGCAAAATCATTATTGATAATATTATCTGCCGTTTCTAAGACCGTATTATCAATGCGTTGATTAAAAAATTCCATGTCTTCAGGACAGGTTTCCATCACATATTTAAAAATATATTTGAGAAACTCTTCCGCTAAATTTTGGTCGCCTTCCAAATCACAAAAAGCCATTTCAGGTTCCACCATCCAAAATTCTGCTAAATGGCGCGAAGTATTCGAGTTTTCTGCCCGAAAAGTAGGGCCAAAGGTATAAACATTTTGAAAGGCCATAGCCATAATTTCTGCTTCCAATTGACCGCTAACCGTTAGATAGGCTTGTTTTCCAAAAAAATCTTTTTCAAAATCAACGGTCTTTTTTTCGGTTAAAGGTAATTGATTCAAATTCAAATTCGTGACGGTAAATAATTCCCCTGCGCCTTCACAATCACTGGCGGTAATAATGGGAGTATGTACCCACAAAAAGCCTTTTTCTTGAAAAAATTGATGAATCGCCGTTGCACAGGCATTTCGTACTCGCATCACGGCTCCCAGGCTATTGGTACGCGATCGCAGATGGCCAATAGTGCGAAGAAATTCAAAACTATGGCGTTTCTTTTGTAGGGGATAGGTTTCGGGATTGGCTTCTCCAAAAACTGTGACGGCATCGGCTTTGAGTTCAATGCGTTGACCCTTGGCAGGTGAGGGAACCAAATTACCTGAGACTTCCAAGGAAGCCCCTGTATTGAGTTTGGAAATCAAAGATTGATAATCAGGGAGGTTGGCATCGAGAATAACCTGTAAATTCGCTAGGGAAGAACCGTCATTAACTTCGACAAAACTGAATTCCTTTAATTCTCGTTTGGTACGCACCCAGGCTTGGACGGTTACGCTTTCTTCAGGTTGGCCATTGCGTAAAATATCAATAATGCGTCGATTTTTCATAGGGATTATTATTGGCTAATTAATTTATAGCGGTCTTCAGTCGTGTGAGGGGCAATAAAATTCTCGAAAGGCTTACTGTAAAAGACTCCAATACACCTCACTCATGCGATTACCGCTATATCTTGAACTTATTTTATCGTGAAATGACATTTTTTAGTAAAGGCAAGAAATTAATAGAGGTAACAATGGACATAATATATTATGTCCCTACAGGCATTTTATCGGCTTTTAATTGCAAAGTTTTTCTACTGTTGATTTTGCTTATCATT
>JBEIFD010000483.1:0-3440 GCA_040382535.1 Merismopediaceae cyanobacterium | reverse complement strand
TTCACGTCCAAAACTGGACAGTAATCCACTCGGAGACACTGTTTCCAGAGGGCGATCCAATCAGCCTTAGAAAGATAATCTTCCTTGTAATAGCTATCTTTTAGCAGAATCAGGCAATGGAGGTGAGGATGGGCTGACTTCTCATCGCGGCCCCTTGTAATCTCAACCGATTTAATCCAACCTATCCAGGGTTTAGCTTGGTTTAAAACTGTGTTAAGTTGAATATTATGCCCATCGATTTTATCCTTCCCCATCATTTTTATCTCAAACGTTTGTATTATATTGATGGTTGATTATGTCTAAGATGAATTGGTTTGATGTTGTTTCTTCTCTTGAGCAGGATACGGGTGATGCCCGTCAAGTGGAAAGTGTGATTCGTCGTTTTGCTCTGCCGTCTCAAGGGATGGTGTTCAGTGGAAAGCGAGCGACGAAGGAGGAGATGGAGGAGGCGAAAGCTTGGATGATTTCTACTCCTTTTCCGATTCTTGCGGAGGAGGCTTGGGAAGTTTCTTTTGAAAATGCGTTTAATGAGGCTGGTTTGACTCTCAAACAAAAGCGTTCTCCGCGTTGTTACGCCAAAAAGTTTATTATTCACCTCAAAAATAATGACTGGTTATCTGTGACTCAATCAGTCAAAAAACCAACGGTCAAAGAGTTGTTTCTTAAACGGTATAATCCAGATTATGTGGTTGATAAGTCTTATTGTAAGGACGATAATGTGAAGGTTCACAAGCAACCTCCTATTCACTTGGATACCAATCCCAATGTTTATTTACCGCTCTATCGTTCTAAATTTCCTGAGTTGTCTGATGAGGCGTTACTCAAGATTATTCAAAAGGAACTTGAGAGAATTGATGAAGAAAGGAGAAGTTGTGTCAATTTTTTAGCAAATCGAGATAAGTCTCCCCTTTGTAAAGCGAGTCAACGAAATTGGTTAATACAGATGGATCGCTTACTGGGTTGGCAATTTAGTCAGGTTCAAGACCTATCTCAGGTGGGTTTAAACAAGATAGTTCCTGTTGTTAATTTCAGGGTTAATATGGAGGATTTTGAGACGATGGACCAGTATTTTATTGCGAAGGGGAGGACGGAGCAACAGGCTAAGAAGGCGGCTGATGATACGGTCAATTTTTTGAAACGCTATTTTCGTGAGTATGGTAGCCGTTATAAGACAGCGACTAAGATTTTTTATATTGAGGCTCTAGTTAACACAGCTAAGTTTTTATATACGGATATTACAGATGATACTCAGTTTGCTAATTACCAAGATATTCCTGTCATTTGTAAGCTGGCTATCTTTCGTCAAAATTTACCTAAGGACCCACGTAAGATACAGGAACTTTTATTAACCTGGGAGCAATCACTAGCGATTTTACTGGAGTTAAAAAAGAGGGTTGATAATGATTTTAATTATTTGACAAGGGGAAATGGTAAAACAGAACGAACAAAACGCTCAAAGAAAGCGACTGCCCGTGATATGCAACGTTTACTTGCTTTTGGTTTGTTGGTGGTGGTTCCTCCTCTGCGTTGTCGCACTCTGGCTCAGTTGGAATTTGGTCGAACGCTTAAGTATGGATTAAAGGATAATACGGGTTTTCAACCCTGGCATTTGTTAGCTGATCCAACTTTAGCTCGCTATTACTATGATCTTAAACCCGATGATTATAAGACGGGGAAGGTTTATGGAGACTATTTTGTTGAGGTTCCTAATAAATCGTTTGAGGATGGTTCTTGTTTTTATGACTATCTTAATCGCTGGTTTTTTGATGATTATCGGGATTCGTTGTTAGAACAACAGCAGACTCATCAATCTATGTTTGTCAGACCTAAAAATAGTAACGGTGCGAATGATGCGGCTGGTGAGCCTATGAGAGAGACTCACTATTCTGATCTCATTTATAAGATCACTGAACAGTTTACGGGTATGAAGATTGGCCCCCATGCTTTTCGGGCTATTTTTCGGACTCATTTGATTAATTCGGGGGCGAGTCGTCAGGAGTTGGAATCTTTGGCTTTTGCTATGCAGCATTCTCCTGAGATGGCGGCCAGTTCCTATACTTTCCAGACCATCCAAGAAAAAATGGCTCCTATTCTCAATTTTATTAATCTTTCTTAATTTGCTCAGACCTAAGAATGTCCTTCTCACTAACTACAGTCTATTCCTTTGATAAGCAAAATCAAAACTTATGATCTTATCGCTGGCCTCAAAAAAAGTAGCCGATTTTGATGACATTCCAGCTTCGTATTGGTATTTACGGGGTATCATTCGATCAATGCAGTCTTCTTGACTGCCACCCGTCCTTTATAAAAAAATCACCCCTCATTCTCTTCTGTTAGTTTTCCAGACGACCGAAGAGATAGGGGCACAGGGCACAGGAGGCCCTTCGTATATGTTCAAAAGTGTAGATACTTCTGCTAATGTTGCCAACGGATTAGTTGACAATCATGTTCAAAATAACGTTATTTTGTCCCCATCCTACCATGAATTACCACAAACGATAACCCCCCAACATTGGGAAGAGTGGATAAAGGCGAGTGGTATCTCGGAGCAGATCGCTCTGGCTTGCCTACAATCCCTTACAGACCGTCGGGAGATTGCCACGCTCCTGGGGTGGAAAGCCTATCCTCAGCACAACCCCATGGGATGGACTTGTCTAGGGATTAGTCTGTTGACCTTTAAGCCATCTGAATTATTGCAATTTAAGCCTGATATTCCGATTCAGTTCCCTGATAAGGAGAAACCTGCTAAATATCTCACCTCAAGTAAAGGCTACGATGCCCTGGCTTTGCCCGTCAGGGATTGGCAAACCGTTGTAGAAGACCCGACGATTGATGTCACCCTTAGTGAAGGGTCTAAGAAAACTGGAGCCTTAGAAACCTGTAATTATGTCGCCTTGGGATTACCAGGGGTTGAAATGGGCTTAAAGAATGGTCGCCTAGTGCCGAATTTAGAGGTGATCGCTGTCAGAGGACGACGGTTTAACATTTGCTTTGATGGTGATATTCAAAACAAACCAGAAGTACAGAATGCACTAATCCGACTCGCGATGGCCCTTTTGAAAAAAGGTTGTATCGTTTACATCGTCATTGCCTGGGATTTATCGTTGGGGAAAGGCATTGATGATGTCTTAGCTAACCATGGCCCCGAAAAGGTACACAAAATTATGGCTACCGCTATTCCTTATAAACAGTGGCTCCAGGGCTTAGAGCGACAATTTAAACCCCAACCTGCTCAAAAACAACGGATAACCCCTGCTGACCTCATCGCTCGTGATATTGCCGAAGAATATGGCTCTTCCTTAGCTTTTAATAATCAATCAGGTCAATGGATGCGCTATGAAGCTGATTCTCCAGGAGTCTGGTCTTCTGAATCCCTTGAATTTATTGAAAGCATTGTTCGTACAGTCCTTAGCAGTAAAGGTATTGAGGGTTATGGCAGT
>JBEIFD010000482.1:0-3444 GCA_040382535.1 Merismopediaceae cyanobacterium | reverse complement strand
GCGATCGCGACCCAATCCAGTTATTTTAACCTCTAACCATTCTAATTACCTTACCTTGAATAGAGTCTCCCAACCAGGGCGTATTGCGTCCCAAGGTTTTCAGACTTGAACCATCAACTGTCCAATTGACCGTTGGATCAAAAAGTAAATAATCCTGATTTGTTTCAGGTAAACCTAAACATTTCAGGGGATTGATCGCTAAGGCTTGCCAGAGTTCCAAGGCTGTTAAATCTCCCGTTTCCACTAAATTTTGCCAAAGACAGGGTAAAGCTAGTTCTAATCCAATGCTTCCTGTGGGGGACTCGGCAAAGGCTAGGGTTTTTTCTTCGTAGGTGTAGGCTCGATGATCCACCGCGATCGCGTCAAGGACTCCTGTTTTAACGCCTTGAATCAAGACTAAACGATCAGATTCATTCCCCAAGGGCGGATTAAGATGAAAATTAGGGTTATAACTACCGACTTTTTCCGTATTGAGCAATAGGTGCATCCAGGACACACTGGCGGTAATCGGTAAATGGCGAGATTTGGCTTCAGCGATTAATTCAACTCCCCGTGCGGTAGAAATTCGCATTAAATGCACAGGAGTTTGGGTCGCGCTCACCATTTCCAAAATAGACGCGATCGCCGAAGATTCGGACATCACAGGATCGCCAGGCAACCCAAAACGAATGGAAGCTGATCCTTCTCGCATCACGCCATTTCCCCGTAGGGTCAAATTCACGGGAAACAGGGCAACGGGCTTTTTTAAAGGTTGCAAATATTCCAAGGCGCGTTGCAATAAACCCTCATTGCGTAGAGGTTTGGCATCCGTAAAACCGATAATTGCTGTCTCTGCCAATTCTGCTAATTCGGTTAACTGTTCTCCCTTTCCGTCCAAGGTTAAATTTCCCCAAAAATGAAATTGAGGAGATTGCTGAGGGTCTAAATGGGCTAATTTTTGCTGAATTAACGTTAAAGTCGAAGGATTATCCAAGGAGGGCTGCATATTGGGCAAAATTGCTACCTGACTAAATCCCCCCGCGATCGCTGATGCCCCCAAGGTTTGAAAGGTTTCTCGTTCTTCATAGCCAGGCTCACCACTGTAACTGTAAAGATCCACTAAGCCAGGGGCAAAAATCAAACCTTGAGCATCAATCACCGTTGTTTCGGCGGGAATAGGCTCAAAATGGGCTTCAATCCCTTGAATTTTATCCCCCCTTAGCCAGACATCTGCCGTCCGATCCGTTTGGTGGATGGGGTCTATCACTCGGACTTGTTGCAATAATTGAGATTCACGCTTCACGAAAATGCTTCGAGGATTCCCCCGATCTCCACAAATTTCCCGTTAAGACTCTATCAGAAAAATCCTACTTCATTTCAACTTGCCCTGATAAATCTGCATTGAGCATAATTTTACGACAAAAACTAGGACGATGTAGGGGCGTTAATCCATATTTTTGTAGGGCTGTACGGTGTTTTTGAGTGCCATAACCTTTATTTCTAGCTAAATCGTATTCAGGATAACGGGGAGCAATTCTGAGGATTAATTCATCTCGCCAGACTTTGGCTAAAATACTGGCCGCCGCGATCGCGGGTGAAATTTGATCCCCTCGAATTAAAGCGGTTTGGGGTAAATCTAAATCGGGAATGCGATCGCGCCCATCGATTAAACAGTGTTGGGGTGAGATAGATAATTTCTGTAAACAGCGTTTCATGGCCAATAAAGACGCTTGCCGAATATTTAATGCCTCAATTTCGGCGATCGTTGCATAGCTAATATGCCACGCCACTACCTGATTTTTAATCAAAGGAAAAAGCGTTTGTCGTTTAGCAGAAGAGAGTTGCTTACTATCTTTTACCCCCAAGGCAATTAATTCAGAAAGAGAGGATAGCGGGACAGCGATCGCGGCGGCAACCACTGGCCCAAATAAACAACCCCTTCCGACTTCATCCACTCCCGCAATCAACGCATCAGGATTATCAGACAAAAATCCATCGGGTTGAGTCGAGAAAAACTGGGAATCAGAGAATTGAAATTGCACCAATGAACTAATCTTCCTGGGCAGATGAACGACGACGACGGCGACGAATCACGGGTTGCCCTGGGTCTTCCTGATTGTCTTCAATCTCCTGAATCGGTTCAAATTCCTGGGCATTAGTTTCAAATAGAACCTCTGGAGCAGATTCTATCTCCTGATCTGGATTGGTATAGTTAGTAAAATGATTAGAATTTTTAGAATCTTCGGCGATCGCCGTCATCCACTCTTTTTCATCCTCTTTCCCATTAGTTTCCGCTAGATCGGAGAAATCATTGCTACTCATCGGAATTTCCTTGCGGAGAGACGGAGCCGTTTTTTCGGCAATCTCAGGAATAACGTCTGGTTCTTCAGGCGATCGCACGGTCACAATCACCGACTTAGGATCTTTAAATTCTCGGTCTAAACGGACGAGGGGAGACACCCCCATGAGAGCATAAACATCCTGTTCTAAAGGAGTCATCTCCACCGATACCCGTTCCACAGGAATATCTTCCCGACGAATAATTCTTTCACGACGTTCAGGACGCTCTTCAGGTAAATTTTCAGGACGCTCTTCAACTAATTCTTCAACCTCCACTGGTTTATTCAGATTAGGCAAAACCTTAGTCACTGTTTCTTCTTTTGAATTGGTTTCTGGGCCAGGGCGGCGGCGGCGGCGGCGATTACTTCCTTTGGCTCCCTGTTCCTGATAGTTGGGATGGTACGACAGATCAAAATCAGAACTCGTTTCACTCGATTCGTAATTCACAACGGGATCAACAACAGGTTCAGGCAGATCAATAATCCGTCTGTCAACACTTTTGGGTGAAGGACTAAAACTCGGAGGACTAAAAGTTGTCACATCCAAAGAAACCGAGGTGCTTTCCCCAGGTAACTCCACCAAATGTCCCAAACCACCACAGGTCGGGCAAGGTTTACCAAACAACTCATAAATATTTTGCCCCTGACGTTTCCGCGTTAACTCAACCAATCCTAATTCTGACAGTTGAGCAATTTGAGGACGCGCTTTGTCTGCCTTGATACACCGACTAAAATGTTCCAGTAACTTTAACTGGTCTCGACGGGAATCCATATCGATAAAATCGATAATAATCACCCCACCAATATTTCTGAGCCTCAACTGACGAGCAATTTCCGTTGCCGCCTCACTATTTGTCCACAGTACCGTCTCTCTCGAAGTGGCAGAACGGGTAAAGGAACCAGAGTTAACATCAACAACGGTTAAAGCTTCCGTCGGTTCGATAATGATATATCCCCCAGAAGGCAAATCCACACGGGGCTTCAAGGCCTCTCGAATGGCGGCATTAACTCGGAAATAATCCAGAATAGACTGAGATTCCCGATGCTGATCAATTAAAACCCCCGCAGGAACCCGACCTTGCCCCCAACTCATCAAATGCTGCTTGACTCGCTTCATTCCCGATGC
>JBEIFD010000481.1:0-3445 GCA_040382535.1 Merismopediaceae cyanobacterium | reverse complement strand
GATTATTAATTTTGCTCATGGTGCATTGTTTACCTTGGGAGCCTATTTTACCTATGCTTTAATGGGGGAAGCGTTTGGTTTTAATGGATTGCTTGCGAATTTACAATTACCCATCAAACTACCTTTTTTTCTAGCTTTATTCATCGCTAGTATTCTCGTTGGTTTTGTCGGGGTAGCGATCGAATATATTGCCTTTCGTCCCCTCAGAAAGCGTAAAGCTGATCCCCTATTAACGGTAGTATCTAGCTTAGGAGTTGCCTTAATTATTGTCAATTTAATTCAATATTTAGTCGGGGCTGAAAGTTATACGTTTCCGAGTAATACCTATGGGAATTTACCTGCGGCGATTAACTTTGGTTCAGCCGATAAACCGATCCCCATTCGCACTGTGCAAATTGTTATTTTTGTGGTTTGTGGAAGTATTTTAAGTCTCCTCACCTATACGATTAATTTCAGTCGGTTTGGCAAAGCAATGCGAGCGGTTGCCGAGGATCAAGTCACCGCTAGTTTACTGGGTATTAATACCAACTTATTTATTGTATCAACTTTTTTTATTAGTAGTTTTTTAGCAGGATTAGCAGGAACTTTAGTGGGATCGAGTGTGAGTATTTCTGGCCCCTATTTAGGAATTACCTTTGGCTTAAAAGGATTAGCGGTCATTGTCTTAGGAGGATTGGGTAGCATTCCAGGCGCGGTTTTAGGAGGATTAATTATTGGGATTACCGAAGCCTTTGTTCCCGCCGATTATTCTGCCTATAAAGATGCTGTTGCCTTTAGTATTTTGTTAATCATGTTATTAATTAAACCAGAGGGATTATTGGGTCGTCGCTTTATTCAAAAAGTTTAAAATTACTTGAAATTATTCTTTAATTATCAAAATCTATGGTCAATTTATTCAACGATTATGCCCCGTTAATTATTTCGATGATACTAGGAGCCTTATTAGGAATTTCTTTATATTTACCTCTAATGACGGGACAATTATCTCTCGCAAGTCCAGGATTTTATGCGATCGGAGGTTATGTTGCAGCAATTTTTTCGACTAAGATTTTTCCAACTTCAGGTTTATATCCCTGGTACTTATTATTATTAGAAATAGTTGTTGCCGCTTTAATTAGTACCTTACTCGGCTTAATCGTAGGAATTCCTGTTCTACGATTGCGGGGAATTTATCTGGCGATCGCGACTATTGCTTTTGTGGAAGTGTTGCGAATATTTTCCTTGAATTTAGAGATCACAGGGGGAGCTGTTGGAATTTTTGGCATTCCCCAGCCGTTTAATAATACATTGGAATATCTCTGGGTCGTGTTGCCCCTTTTAATCATTAGTAGTATTATTCTTTATCGGCTCGAAAATATCCGAGTTGGCAAGGCTTTTATTGCTATCAGAGAAGATGAATTAGCCGCCGAAGCAATGGGAATTGATCCGACCCATTATAAGGTTTTAGCTTTTACCTTGGGAGCAATTTTAGCAGGCGTTTCAGGGGTGATTGCGGCTCATTTTTTAAACACCTGGAATGCTCGTCAAGGAACCTTTGATGCTAGTATTATTTATTTAACATCAGTTTTAATCGGGGGAACGAGAACCTTTGTTGGCCCCATTTTAGGCGGTATGATGTTTACAGCCCTCCCTGAAATTTTGCGATCGCTGGCCAATATTCCTAATTTACCGCTTTGGTTAGTGGGCTTTTTTAAAGATGGTCGTCTAATTATTTTTGGGGTTTTGATTGTGATAGGAACACTCTTTTTTCCCCAGGGATTAGTGACTCCTGATTTATTCAATAATTTTTCCAAACTAATGCGTACTGGGTTGAATAAAGTGAGATTAAAGAAAATATGATGAATTCAGTCATTAAAGAAACCGATAATCAGCCGATGTTAGCCGTTAAGCAAATCACCCGACGTTTTGGGGGTTTGGTGGCAGTGAATGAGGTGAGTTTTGATGTGCATAATCAGGAAATTTTTGGCTTAATTGGCCCCAATGGGGCGGGAAAAACTACCTTATTTAATTTAATTACGGGCTTAATTGAACCCTCTAGTGGACAAATTTTTGCTCAAGCTCAATTAATTTCCCATCTCAAACCCCATCAAATCGCGGCGAAAGGGATTGCTAGAACTTTTCAAAATATTCGACTTTTTGGAGAATTATCTGCCTTAGAAAATGTGATTGTGGGAAGACATTTACATACTAAAAGTAATTTTGTTACAGGAATTTTAGGATTACCCCAGGCGAACCAAGCAGAAAAACAAGCTAAACAAAAAGCACAGGAATTAATTGAGTTAGTCGGCTTAGGCGATCGCCTGTCAGAAAAAGCTAAAAATTTGTCCTACGGGGATCAAAGACGCTTGGAAATTGCCAGAGCTTTGGCCCTAGAACCTTCAATTCTCTTGTTAGATGAACCTGCGGCGGGAATGAATCCCAATGAGAAACAAGTTTTAAGTGCCTTTATTCGGGATTTACGAACCCAATTTAATCTTACGATTATTTTAATTGAACACCATGTTCCCCTAGTGATGGGATTATGCGATCGCATTGCGGTTTTAAATTTTGGTAAATTAATTGCCCTGGGCCAACCTGAAATTGTGAGAAATGATCCCGCCGTTATTGAAGCTTATTTAGGAGTTGATTAATGTTAGTTTCTCCCTCCCATCGTTTGTTAGAAATTACTGATTTATGTGTAAATTATGATGGTATTAAAGCATTGGAAAATATTAATTTATACATCGAGCAAGGGGAAGTTGTCACCCTCATCGGAGCCAATGGAGCGGGTAAAACGACTACTCTACGGGCCATTTCTCAACTGATTAATCCCCGTCACGGTCAAATTTCCTACAATGGTCGCCTAATTACCCATCTTTCTGCCTATAAAGTTGTTAAGCTAGGTTTAGCCCATTGTCCTGAAGGTCGGCGAATTTTAACCAAACAAACCGTCCTCGACAATTTGGAATTGGGAGCCTATGTGCGCTCAGATTTTGCAGGAATTCGTCGAGATATGGATGATCAATTACAATTATTTCCCCGTTTGGCTGAACGTCGTCACCAATTGGCGGGAACCCTGAGCGGCGGAGAACAGCAAATGCTCGCGATCGCCCGTGCTTTGATGAGTCGTCCCCAATTATTGCTTTTAGATGAACCGAGTTTAGGGCTGGCTCCTGCGATCGTGCGCGAAATTTTTGCGATTATTCGCAATCTCCGCGAAACGGGGGTCACGATTTTATTAGTGGAACAAAATGCTAATCTGGCTCTCGAAATCAGCGATCGCGGTTATGTTTTAGAAAGTGGACGAATTACGCTCAATGGCATTGCGTCGGAATTGTTGCATGATGAAGCAGTGAAAAAAGCATATTTAGGTTAAACAAATTACGTCAAATTTATATCTTCCTTAAAAAAACTATGCAAACAGCAACCTATAAAGGATACACAGGAAAATTTGAGATTGATTTTG
>JBEIFD010000480.1:0-3449 GCA_040382535.1 Merismopediaceae cyanobacterium | reverse complement strand
GTACCATCAATTTGCGATCGCCACTCTCCCGTTTCGTCATAATAACGAAACCCAAGCTGATGGAGAAGATTGAGCATTTCGAGAAAAACCAGGGCTTTTTCGTCATAGCGAACAAAAGATAGTTCAGCAACCACGAGATCCACCTGCTCCAAAAAGGTTTTTGCCCCCTCTAAAACAATGTGTTCAGCACACTGGACATCCAATTTAAGCAGTCCGCGACCTGATAGATTTTTTTCAACCGCTACTTGATCGAGAGTTTTCACTTCTACTATGGCGGTTTCATAATCTCTGAAATCGGCTGGAGTTAAGAGAGAACTACCGTACAGATCGGGCGAGACTTGAAAACTTAATTGTCCTGCTTGGTTAGAGACCGCTATTTCCAATAATTCTGCCTTGGGAATATTGCGAATATAGTAATTACGAGCCGCTTGTTCATAACGAGAAATTAAGGGATCAATCAAGATAAATTGAGTTTCTGGGAATAGCTGACTGGCGGTATGTGACCAAATACCATGAGATGCCCCTACATCAACTACAAAATCAGGCTGATAATTTTGCCCTTTAAGACGACGCATAACTTGATAGACTTGGGTATAGTCTTTATAAATAATCGGCGGGACGGGCGGTTCAATAAAATGAACAAGGTCAATCGGCGATCGCGGAAAAATGGACTCAAAACGAGAATCTGCCGCTTGCTTATTCTCTAGAGATTGCCAAATCCAATCATCAATATGCTTATCTGAAAAAGATTTGGCTATCTTGACTGCATTTTCTCGCAGTACTTTTTGATTCTCAGGATTAAGTACATAATTGACCGCCGATTTAAAACTTTCTGGTGTATAGTCACAGACAATTCCAATGTTAAAACGATTAATAAAATTGGCAGCAGAAGTTCGGGGACTTCCCAAAAGAATCACGGGAGTATTCGATGTTGCCAAAGCAAAAAGAATTCTGCCAGGGAGACTCAGTTGGGAAAGTTGGGGCTGATCATCCCGTTCATCTAACGTACCTGTAGGGACGACAATAAAGGGATAATCTTTGAGTGTCTCAGCTAATTGATCTTCAGGAAAAAGTCCCTGGGGATAAATGCCTTTGTTATAAAGTTCATCGTCTGATTCTGTTAGCCAATAGTATTGGGAATTACCAAACCAATCGAGCTTAACCCCTGCTCCTGCAACACTCTCACAGAGAGCATTAAACCACTTTTTACTCCAAATACTACCAATAAAAGCTCCTTTTTTTTGTTGATAATATTCGGGGGAAGGCGTGGCGATCGCGGATGTAATTAAATAATCAGGAACCACTGCGGGCAAAATCCAAAACTTTAGACTATACTTATTTTCATAGGCATCTCGAAGCTCAGGATGGGTGGCAAAACGGACATCACATTTTCCCAAAAATTCTCGCATCAAATTATCAGGAATATTATTGACACAAACATTCTGATCATCCATGATCCAAGTTCCCATCGGCACACCGAAAAATTCTTTAATGGCGATCGCTGTCAATAGATCTTCTGAGTAATAGGGAACACAAAAAATACGGTCAACACTATGCTCAGAAAAAGTGTAAGAAATATTCGTAAAAACCGATTCTCGACTTAATCCTCGCTGGGGAAAATAGTAGGACATAACTCCGAAATTATGTTCACCACCATAATGATTATCAGAACGAATAGAAATAATATCAGAATCATTAGGAAAAACCCTTTTCACTAATGCACCAGTACCATGACGTTGGGTAACTTCGTTCGCCGTCACGACAACACTGGCATTATTAATTGAACACTGTTGTACGAGAAGATTTTCAAAGCGCAAATCTATCGGTTCTTTCTGAGCAAGCGACCCCCAAATCCATTCCGCTAAACCATTAGCACCAAGGTTTTGGCCAGTTCTAAAAGCATTTTGACGAATTCTCTGTTGGTTATCTAGCTGACATAAATAATTAACTTTTTGACGAAAATCATCAACACTATAGGAACAAACAACACCTAAGCCATGTTCTTCAACAAATTGTGCAACCGCACTGTTATTGTCGCCAACCACTAAAATCGGCAAATTTGCTGTTGCTGTGATAAAACAACTGCGAGATGGCAAACTCAACTTTGTCAATTCAGGTCTATCTTCCGCGTCATCTGAACTTCCTGTAGGAATAATTGCAAAACAAGCCTCTTTTAGCTTTTGAATCAACTCATTTTCAGGTAAAAACCCCTTAAAAAATATTCCATCAATTTCTAATTCTTCTTCTTCAAAAAGAATCCATTCACGATTAGGATTACCATACCAATCTATTTTTACATTTGTCATTTTACACAATAAGCGGAGTTGATCAAGCCATTTTTGACTCCAAATATTCCCAATCAAAACCCCTTGTCTTTTTGGTAAGTTATGACGAGGAATTAAACCTAACTGATTTTGAATCAGGTTATTCTCGATAACAGGTGGAACAAACCAAAACTTCTTTTTGAACTTCCCTTGATAGGAATTACAAAGAGGACGAGAAATTCCCAAACATAAGTCGGATTTGTCTATAAGTTCCTGAACAATAGAATCAGAGATGTTTTTAGAAAAAATATTTTGATCATCCATGATAAAAAGACATAACGGACAATCATAGAGTTTCTTAATTGTAAGTGTGATTAAATAATCTTCAGGGAAATAAGGTATGGAGAGCAATCTATTGGGAACAGTATTACCTAAATTCTCCTGAATTTTATTAGCAATTGTAAAAAAAGAATTATTGTTGATCTCCAAACAGATTTCTCTGCTTCCAAAGTTTTGATATCCACCATAAAGATTTTTTGATCGAATGGAAAAAAAAGTATCTGAGTTGGAAAAAATTCTCTGGATTAAAAAGCCCACGCCATGTTGGTCATTAATTTCACAATGAGATACAATAAAATCACAAGAATCATGTCCAAAGCTTAAATTCAACTGGCACAGACTTGATGCAAGTTCCTTATGTAAGGTATCGTAGATGGTTTCAACCATGTTAATTTTAAAAATTACAAGATAAAGAATTTAGAGTAAATTTTAGGAAATAAATAAGCTAGTTAATTTTTATAGACCCAAAACTTTTTCATAAAGACAGAATCGATACGATTCAGAATAATTTGCTTTTATCCAAAGCAATAAAGTTGCTCACCATTGACGCTATCACATTAATTTATAACATAGATGGGAGTTTTTGGTCTAGGAATTTTTAAGTCAGGTACTAGAAGCAGGAATACAGATCTCTTTTCAATTAATAGAATCTAAATATTTTGATTGTTATTATCAATCATTAAGTTTTTTTTGATATTAATCCTAACGCTCACAGAAAGCGATTTTAAGCAATCAATACCTTTGCCAATTTAGTCCAGAGAGTAGAGAAGACTTTAACGGTAAACTTTCTTTCAAGCGAGGCTTGGCAAAAGTAGTAATCCTAAAAAATTCCGTTAAGGTTTTCCG
>JBEIFD010000479.1:0-3450 GCA_040382535.1 Merismopediaceae cyanobacterium | reverse complement strand
ACTAAGTCGCTTTGACTGGTTCGTACCCAATCCATTAGTCCCTGTACTGCTTGGGATAAAATGAGAATAATTCCTAATGCAATCACTATTATTAATATCGATTGTAAACTATCATCATTAAAATTATTTTTGCTAACTGGTACTAAATGATTAACTAAATCCCTGGTCAGATAAATATTAACAATGGGTAATAATCCTTGCAAAATAATTAACGTCAACCAGGCGATCGTCCAGCGATGGGCAGATTGCCAAATTAAGTTAATTGCCCAAAGTAAATACTGGAAAGTAGAAATGGTTTCTTTAAAAAAATTGATATCCTTCAAGTTTTATGGCATCCTCCCTAAACTCCTATGTTTTTGTAAAGCCATCTGTTGGAACAAGACCGAATTTAATTTTGGTTTAATGAAACTCAAAGAAGTTTAGCCATCCAGCAAGACACGGAAATTAATGAATTTTCGATAATTCCTCTTTAATTACTTTAATGGTCACTAACAATTGATCAATTTCGACATCTGTACCAATGGAAATACGAACATAATTGGTAATACGAGGATGACTAAAATAACGGACTAAAATTTTACGGGCTTTTAATTGTTGATAAAGTTCGGACGCGCCGATCCATTGAGGAGACGCTAGAACAAAATTGGAATCGGATTCACATACTTCAAAATCGAGTTTTTGTAATTCCGTGATGAGGCGATCGCGGGTTTGACGAACCTGTTGCCAAATCGGTTTAAAATCCTCAGTTGCTAAGAGAGCGGCTGTCCCTAAACTTTGTGCTAAACGGTCTAAATTGTAGGAATCGCGCACTTTGTCCATTTCTTGAATCAAAGCAGGGGAACTAATGCCAAAACCAACTCGCATTCCCGCTAAACTATAGCTTTTAGAAAGCGTCCGAGAAATAATCACATTATCAAATTGGGTCAAAAAATCCCAGTGATCCTCATCAGAAAAGTCAATATAAGCTTCATCAATTAAGACGATTCCCTTAGCTTGGGCGCAGGTTTGGGCGAGAAATTCTCGATTCAAATGTTTACCGACGGGCGCATTGGGAGAAGCTAGAAAAATCAATTTTGCTTCTGGACAAATCACAGGCCCCGTTAGTTCAAATTTTTCATTTAACGGGATTTTTTTGATCACCACGCCATGCACTGTCGCGATCGTTTCATAGAGCGAATAGGTTAAATCGAGAAATGCAACGACTTCTTCAGGATTGACAAATGTCCGCAGAGCAATATTCAGAATATCATCGGAGCCATTCCCCGCCAGAATTTGATCGATGGAAAGATTCCACACTCTAGCGGCGGCTTTGCGTAATTGCGTGGCAACGGGATCGGGATACAGCCGAACTTTAGCTAAATCTTCTGATAAATGTTCAAAAATTTGGGCAGGAGGAGCGTAGGGATTTTCATTGGTGTTGAGTTTGATGAAATCCTTTGTTTGGGGCTGTTCCCCAGGGACGTAACTGGAAGCTTGGCGGACACAATCTCGAATTAGGGACATGGGTTTGATGAATTTTTAAGCCTTATTTACTATAGCAATAGGGAGATCGGCTTCTTCGTTAGAGAATTAGCAATCTTGAAATTCCTGATCTTAAGTTTGTAAGGTTGTATCAATCTGTACTAAACCCTTGAGAGAAATTCGTTATTGTCAAAACTTGATGAAATAATGTAATTGGATAAGCAATATCAATGCGGATTGAGCAGTTACAAGCATTTTTGGCGATCGCAGAAAGTGGAAATTTTGGCCAGGCTGCCCGAAAATGTGGCATTACCCAATCAACGGTGAGTCGGCAGATTCAATCGTTGGAAAGTGATTTGGGATTTCCCCTCTTTCATCGTACAGCCCAGGCAAAATTAACCGTTGCTGGTGAAAAACTATTACCCCGCGCCCGTAAAATTTGTCAGGAATGGGCGATCGCCAGTCAAGAAATTGCCGATCTGCAAGCAGGAAAACAACCCGAACTTTGCATTGCTGCCATTCATTCCGTCTGTTCCCATTATTTACCGCCGATTCTTCAGAAATTTTGTCGAGATTTTCCCGAAATCCAGTTACGAGTCACTGCCCTGGGAAGCGATCGCGCTTTGAAAGTTTTACGGGACGGATTAGTAGATGTGGCCGTCGTGATGAACAACCGCTTTTTGACCTCTAGCCCTGATATGACGGTGGAATTACTCTATGAAGAACAGGTGGAGATTTTAATGGCGGCGGCCCATCCCCTCGCGAAATACGAAAAAGTTCCCTGGTCGGCTTTGGTGGAATATCCCCAGGTCGTTTTCAAAGACGGTTATGGAATGCAGCGTTTAGTGCAGGAATGGTTTAATTATCAAGATGTTTCCCTGAAAATTGTGATGGAATTGAATACCCTCGATGCCTTTCGTGGAGTCGTTCGCCAGGGTGAAATTATTGCCCTTTTACCCCAAACGGCTCTTTTGGAAGCGCGTCAAGATCCCACCTTAGCGGTACGCTCCCTAGCTGAATTACCTGAAACTAATGCCAATTCCCAAAAATTTAAACAAGGTCTCACTCGTCAAGTTGTTTTAGTGACCAGTAGCGATCGCCTGAATATTCCCCCTATTGCCCATTTTTGTGATTTAGTGCGCCAATTTACCCAGAAACCTGTTTGAAAAATAATGAGTTGAGTCACCATGAAGCGCGATCGCCGATAAAGAAGAATCCGATCATGCCTACTTAAACCTCAAAAATATCAGGCATCAGAGAGAAAAATTGCCCTACACTTTGCGTTAAAATCAAGTAAAAGCCTTTTTTTAGAGCATTTGAATATTTTCATTTTAATTAAATTGATTTTGTGATAGTCAGTTTTTGTGCCACACTCCAGTAATATGTCAACAACGTCTGGACAAAATTCCCCCGCTCCTGTGTTGCTGCAACTCTTGCTGTTTGTCGATGATCGTCCCCATTCCCAGGAAAATGTTCAACAAATTCAAGCCTATTTAAAGGAACTAAAAACGGATTATCCCTTTGAACTCCAGGTGATTGAAATTACCGAACAGCCCCACCTCGTTGAACATTTTCGCCTGGTTGCAACGCCTTCTTTGGTTAAAATTTCCCCCGCCCCCCGACAAACCCTGACGGGGAGCAATATTGTCAATCAATTAAAAAAGTGGTGGCCCCATTGGGAACAGGCGATCGCAGAACAACTATTTGAGCGTTCCAAACTCGAAAAAGCGACGACTATTCTTAGCAATAATCCCGTTTCTTTTAGTGATTCGGCGGAATCCATGCGGTTATGTGATGAAATTTTTCGTTTAAAGCAAGAAAAAGAAGAACTGATAGAACAAGTTAAATTTAAAGATCAAATTTTGGCCATGTTGGCCCACGATCTCCGCAGTCCCCTCACCGCCGCCACGATTGCCGTCGATACCCTAGAACTCCTCCAACAGCAACCCGACAGCGATCGCAAGCCCGACCTAGAGCAACGTATTTATT
>JBEIFD010000478.1:0-3450 GCA_040382535.1 Merismopediaceae cyanobacterium | reverse complement strand
GCCTATCTTTACACCGATACAACCTTTATTCTTCCCCATTCTCGTTCTGAATTTTATCAACAAGCAACAGAGATTTTATTAGAAAAATGGGATCAGTCTAAGCCACAATCACAACCAAATCAGTATCGAGGTCGGGATAAGCGTCAAGTGTTGCAAGTTTTGGCTCTTTATAATCAAGACAGCACCAATCAGCACAGTCAGGATCGGCGTAGTATGGATTATTTGGTGGCTTTAGAGCAGGTTAAATTGGTTTTACCTTCGTTAAATTTGGCGGTGGAAAATGCGGAGGCAATATTAAATGAAATTGTGGAAAGAAGTGGTTTATTGTTGGCGATTGATGGGGGACAACGTTATCAATTTAGTCATTTAACTTTACAGGAGTTTTTTGCGGCGGCGGCTCTTTCTCAACAAAAAGAGGAGTTAGTGACTCGCTTTGAACAAGACAAAGATGCTTGGCGAGAGGTGGTGAAGTTATGGTGTGGTTTAGCGGATCAAAGTACGGAGTTAATTCGGGCTATTTATGCGATCGAACCGATTACGGCTTTTGAGTGTTTAGCCGATGCTAATAATGTGGCTCCCGATTTAGCTGATCAAATTATTGATAATTTTGAAGCCCAAATTGGCAATGGAAAAAATCAGGATGCAATTGCGGCGGCTTTCGGTTTAGTCGCTTCGATTAATCGTCCAGGGAGTCGAGGAGAAAGTGTCTTTAATCTTCTCAAATTTTTATTATTTGAAAGACCACGATTTCCCTTAAGAGTTTTAAGTTTAGCATCTAAAGCCTTAGCAATGACAAATTTACCTAAAGCTGCATCTTTACTAGTTGAATACTATCAACAAGAACGTGAATTAACAAATTATTGGCAGGACATTGAGCAAGATGGCGAATACAATTCATTTTTTATTGGTGATCAATTAATTTATATGGGAGATTTAGCTGTATCTCTGCTTTTATCTTTAGTTAATCAAGATGATGAAGAAATTTTTGACATTTTTAGACTTATTGCAACGCCTAATAGTGCTGACGCGCTTACCAAATGTTTATGGAATGAAAATCTTTTTATTGCCAGTGAAGCAGCTTGGCATTTATCAACAATATTTTTAAATCCAGAAATAGAAGAGGTTTTAAGAGATTACAAACTCACAGAGCAACAGCGTCAAGCTGACTATTTAGAATGGGTTTGGTTGCCATTTAATGAGCCAAATGATTCTGCTTTGCCAATTATCGCGGGAAGAATCGCCTATTTGATGAACCAAAATCTACCAAAAAATACATCCATATACATTTCTTCAGTTGATCCTCGGTTGGGAGTACCTCTATGTGCCATTGAAAGTTTGAAGATAGATAACCTGCCCAAAAAATGGAATACAGAAGCTGACACATTATTAGGAAAAACAACTGCATCAATTGAACTTGATCAAGAATTAGAGATTGTCGTTGATAAACTGTTAGGAGATCAAGATACCGATTGGAGAGCATTATTGTCTTGTTTAAATCCTCGATTGCAGTTAGATTTACTGCACCGTCTTATCAATTATCGTCGTCCTGTTCCCAAAGATTGGGCTAATCTTTTCAAAAAGTTAGAATATGAATTTCAGAATAGCTGGCATTATCGAGTTGTTTTAATTATTTCATTTTTAGCTTCCATAATAGCGATTATTAAAATGTTATTAATTACTATAGAGAAACCTGAAAATACAGAAAACTGGTTACTGGGTTTGCCTATTTATGTGGTTATTGTCTTTTGGCTTTTCTTGCGTAACGGAATAGAAAAAAGATGGGAAGCCAATATTTTTATGGATTTTGGTTTCCTGGGGTTAATGACTTTAAAGAAAGAGATCGAACAATTGTACAAAAAAAACTTAATTTGGGTCGGAATTTCACCGCTAGAAGGCATTATGGCTTGGGCTTGGGCTTGGGCTTTCGCTTTGGTTTTGGCTGGGGCTTGGGCTTTCGCTTTGGTTTTGGCTGGGGTTTTGGCTGCTGGGGCTGGGGCTGGGGCTGGGGCTTTAGTTGTGGCTGGGGATGGGGCTGTGGCTGCTGCTGGGACGTGGGTGGGGGCTGTGGCTTTGGCTTTGGCTTTGGCTGTTGCTGGGACGTGGGTGGGTGCTGTGGCTGGTTTCTTAAGTGGTCTTGGTCTTGGTTTATGGAAACGAGCAGAAAAGAAAGAAGATTGGCTTAAATATTTCCCCTTTTTAGCCTTTCCCTGGTTCTGTACTTTCCCCATTGTTTTCATCTTTTCCACTCTCGCCATGCACGACTTTCTCTCCTGGCAATTGCCCCGAATTTTTGCCGCATGGATCATCATTTTTGGTACTTGTACCGCCCTCTGGCAACGAGGTCAAAAACTTGATCGCGATGCCCGTAATCCCCTCTATGGCATCCTCGATAAACAATAGTCGAAAATCATCGTACTAAAAACCCAAATAAACCGCGATCGCAACTTAAAGATTTAGAACGCGATCGCTAACTTGCATTCGGTTCTATTATTAGAACAAGCAAAACAGGAAGTTGAAGCCATGATTTTAGGTGAAGACTAAAAGCCCATTTAATCCTAAAAACCGTTAAACTCAAAAGGAAAAATCTAATGCAAACTATCACAAAAGAAACCCTAAAACAAGACATAGATCATCTTGATGATGAACAATTAAAACAAATTGCCAACTTTATCGCCTTCCTTAAATTTCAATCAAAACTATCAAAATCGACTCCTGATCTTAGCCAATTTGCTAACCTCTACCAAGAATTTGCTGACGAAGATCGAGAACTCGCCGAAATAGGAATTTCTGAATACACAAAATCCTTAGAGAATGAGGATAAATTATGAAAATAGAAAGGGGAGAAATTTGGTTAGCTAACCTCGATCCGACTCAAGGATCAGAACAAGCAGGAACTCGACCAATCATTATTTTTCAAGACAGCACATTATCTAAATTTACGACAACCATTATCACCATTCCTTTCACAACCAACCTACGAAGGGCAACCTTACCAACCTGTTTAATAATTCTTAAAGGTCAAGGTGGCTTAAATCAAGACTCTGTTGCACTTTGTCATCAAATTCGTGTCCTTGATAAAACTCGATTAATCAAAAAATTAGGCAAGTTGGAATCAGAGGTAATCGCAAATTTGGAGAATATTGTCCTGTTTACTTTAGGATATAAAATCTAGGTAAAATTTTATGGCAGAAATAAACGTTTATTATGATCCAATGGGTAATACCCTAACCGTTTGGTTTGGAGATCGCTCCTCAGAATATCTCTGTGAAGAAACGGTCAACGAAGTTATTTTAATGAAAAATCAACAAGGGGAAGTTATTGGTTTTGAAAAACTTAACTATACAATTTCCACGAACACAAACCTTAAAATTTCTCTAGAAACCGCGATCGCCACTTGAAAAATTAGAATGCGATCGCTAACTAGATACAACTATTTTTACATGAGAATAG
>JBEIFD010000477.1:0-3457 GCA_040382535.1 Merismopediaceae cyanobacterium | reverse complement strand
TCGCTTGAGATATTTTTTCTTCTTGATATACTTGAATTATTTTTTGGCGAAATTCTACAGAATAAGCTTTCATTATTTTTAATTAATACTTTACTAAACTCTTTTTTATATTTATACCTCATTCAAGTGAATTCCGCTATAAAGATAATATTGATAGAAATTCTCCACTTCTTCAAGAACATTCGGAGTCTCTGGGAACTAATTTATTGGCAATTTTAGATAGTCAAAACCGACAAACTATTTCAAAATTAGACATTTCTACCATGTTATATGACATCAATCAAATAGACATTAAGTTTTTCAAAAATCCTTATGATAATGAGAATTTTCTTGGTAGTGAAGAGACAATTGAAGTGACACTAGAAGAGTTAATTTCTTGATTTTAAAAATATTAATCTCTTTGGGCAAGGCGATCACTATTTTGCTAGTTCTGAAGATTAAGTGTCACTGGCAAATTGAAGTTGTTAGCGAAGTTTGGAAGGACGATCGCTGTTCATGGAGATAGCAACTATAACTCAAGACTAACTGAATATTCTCCGATTTAATTTCATATCGTCTGACATAAATAGAAAACCGAAAATCCGATAAGAGGGCATCAAGACAAGGTATACTCAATGGCGAGAACATTGATTCATAAAAATTAAAGCATGGTAGCGGTAGCAGTTTTAGCGGCGGGTAAAGGAACCCGAATGAAATCCACTTTGCCCAAAGTGTTACATACCCTCGGTGGGCGATCGCTGGTAGAGCGTGTTTTGGAGAGTTGTAAAGGGCTGAATCCCAGTCGCCAACTGGTTATCGTGGGATATCAAGCCGAACAAGTCAAAAATCAATTTCGCCACAATCCCGATGTCGAATTTGTCGAACAAACGGAACAAAAAGGCACAGGCCACGCTATTCAGCAATTACTGCCCCATTTAGAAGATTTTACGGGAGATTTATTAGTCCTCAATGGAGATGCCCCCCTTCTGCGCCCCGAAACCCTGGAAAATTTACTCGCAGTCCACCAATCTCAACAAAATATGGCCACTCTGTTAACGGCCCAATTACCCAATCCTAAAGGCTATGGACGGGTGTTTTGTGATAGCAATAATTTAGTCAAACAAATTGTCGAAGATCGAGATTGTAACGATGCCCAAAAACAGAATCACCGCATTAATGGCGGGATTTATTGCTTTAATTGGCCAAAATTAGCGGAAATTTTACCCAAACTCCAAGCGAATAACGATCAGCAGGAATACTATCTAACGGATGTGGTAGATTTTTTCGAGCGTGTCATGGCAGTAGATGTGGAAGATTACCTAGAAATTAGTGGGATTAATGACCGTAAACAGCTAGCGAATGCCAATGAAGTTCTACAAAGTCGGATCAAAGATCGGTGGATGATGGCGGGTGTCACCCTGATTAATCCCGATAGCATCACCATTGATGACACGGTGAGTATTGCCTCAGATGTGATCATTGAACCCCATAGCCATTTGCGTGGAGCATCGGTTATCGGGAAAGGCAGTCGGATTGGGCCAGGTAGCCTGATCGAGAATAGTGAAATCGGTGAAAATGTCTCGGTGCTTTATTCCGTAATTAATAATAGTAAGGTTGCGTCGGATTGTCGCATTGGCCCCTATGCTCACCTTCGGGGGGAAGCCCAGATCGAAACAGGTTGTCGCATCGGCAATTTTGTGGAAGTCAAAAAAACCACCATCGGTACAAAGTCTAATGTGGCGCATCTCTCCTATCTGGGGGATGCCATCCTCGGCGATCGCGTTAATGTCGGGGCAGGAACCATCACGGCTAATTACGATGGAGTCAATAAACATACAACAGTCATTGGAACGGGTACAAAAACAGGAGCCAATAGTGTATTGGTCGCGCCTGTTAGCTTGGGAGAAAATGTTACGGTCGCGGCAGGTTCGGTTGTCACAAATAATGTACCTGCTGATGCCCTAGTGATAGCCCGACAACGCCAACGTATTATTGAAGATTGGAAAACCAAAACAGAAGACTAGAAAAATAAGGAATAAACCATGTTAACCATTGCCTTGCCCAAAGGGGGCTTGCTCAAAGACTGTATCGAGCGTTTTCAGCGTGTTGGCTTAGATTTTAGTGCTTTTCTCGATCCGACAAATCGTCAACTACAAATTACTGATCCTACCCAGACGGCTAAGGCTCTTTTAGTCAGAACCCACGATGTTCCTGTCTATGTGGAATATGGTCAAGCTCACTTGGGGATTGCGGGCTATGATGTTCTGCTAGAAAAGACCCCCGCGATCGCCCAATTAGCAGATTTAAAATTTGGTCAATGCCGTCTCTCCGTTGCCGTACCAGAAGCCAGTCCCTATCGGCGATCGATTGATTTGCCCCCTCACGGAAAAGTCGCCTCCAAATTTGTCCATTGTGCTAAGGAATATTTTCGGCAGTTGGATTTACCCGTTGAAATTGTCCCCCTCTACGGCTCTGTTGAGTTAGGCCCTATCACAGGAATGTCAGAGGCGATCGTTGATCTGGTTTCCACTGGCCGCACCCTAAAGGAAAATGGCTTAATTGAAATTGATGTTTTATTTGAAAGTTCGGCCCGCCTCATCGCTCACCCCCTTTCCTATCGTTTAAATAGTAATGATCTTCATGGTTGGGTAAACCACCTACGTCAAAGGATTTGAAGCTACTCTCAGGGATTCTAGACTAGCTTAACCAACATAAGTGACACTTATAAAAATGATAAGTATAAATATTGTTAAGTTTCTTTACAATCCTGAGTAATAACCGTATTATAAAGAAGTCAGGAATTTTTACCCCGACACATTCATACATACAGGAATTATAAATCCATGACCACTACCCTCCAGCAACGCGAAAGCGCATCAGCTTGGGAACAGTTTTGTCAGTGGATCACCAGCACCAACAACCGTATCTACGTCGGTTGGTTCGGAACCCTGATGATCCCCACCCTCTTAACTGCAACCACCTGCTTCATCATTGCCTTCATTGCAGCTCCCCCCGTTGACATCGACGGAATCCGTGAACCCGTAGCTGGTTCCTTACTCTACGGAAACAACATCATCTCAGGTGCAGTTGTTCCTAGCTCCAACGCGATCGGTCTTCACTTCTACCCCATCTGGGAAGCAGCTTCCTTAGATGAGTGGTTATACAACGGTGGCCCTTACCAATTAGTGGTATTCCATTTCCTAATCGGAATCTTCTGTTACTTGGGTCGTCAGTGGGAACTATCTTATCGTTTAGGAATGCGTCCTTGGATCTGTGTTGCTTACTCAGCCCCCGTTTCCGCCGCTACCGCAGTTTTCCTAATCTATCCCATCGGACAAGGTTCCTTCTCTGACGGTATGCCTTTAGGAATTTCTGGAACCTTCAACTTCATGATCGTTTTCCAAGCAGAACACAACATCTTGATGCACCCCTTCCATATGTTGGGAGTAGCTGGTGTCTTCGGTGGTTCCTTGTTCTC
>JBEIFD010000476.1:0-3469 GCA_040382535.1 Merismopediaceae cyanobacterium | reverse complement strand
TTTAGTTTCTTTTTTCTTTGATATAATGACAATAATACTATAATAAAAATCAGGATATGGCTAGGTTTTAATTATTTCCCCATTTCCTCTAAGCCTTACACCATAACTTTTTTCGCCTTTAATCAAACTACACCAGTGCCCAATTTAAAGAGATCATGCAAAGTTTATAAATTTTTAGCGCTATCGCAGTTTGTTGTTTGTAATTAAAAAGCGATCGCCGCTTAATTTTGAGTCAATTTAAAGGCGCAATAAAAAGGGCTTATGGTATTAAGTCTCTGCAAAAATCTAGGTAGTAATTAACTCATTAGAAAGATGTTTGAAACTTAAACGTTCATTATCTACATCCACAAAAATAGTGTCACCTTGCTTATATTCACCGCGTAAAATTGATTTGGCGATCGCAGTTTCCAGATACCGTTGAATCGCCCGTTTTAAAGGCCGCGCACCATAGACAGGATCATAACCAATTTCTGCTAGGAAATCTAAGGCAGTTTCCGATAATTTCAGAGATAACTTTTGCTCCGTTAAACGAGACTCCAAACGTTGAACTTGAATTTTAACAATTTCCCGTAATTGCGTTTTTTGTAAGCCATGAAAAATAATGGTTTCATCTACACGATTGAGGAATTCAGGACGAAAATTAGCTTGCATCACTTCCATGACTCGCGATCGCATTTCATCATATTTAGACTCATCCCCCGCTACGTCTAAAATATATTGGGAACCGAGATTACTGGTCATAATAATAATGGTATTTTTGAAATCCACCACATGACCCTGGGCATCTGTTAAACGCCCATCATCGAGGATTTGTAACATCACATTAAAAACATCCCCGTGAGCTTTTTCAATTTCATCAAAGAGAATAACCGAATAGGGACGACGACGAATCGCTTCCGTTAATTGTCCCCCTTCTTCATAACCCACGTATCCTGGAGGCGCACCCATTAAGCGGGAAACCGTATGTTTTTCCATATATTCCGACATATCAATGCGAACGATCGCATCTTCCGTATCGAAGAGATTTTGAGCAAGAGCCTTGGCTAATTCGGTTTTCCCGACTCCCGTTGGGCCAAGGAAAATAAAACTCGCCGTCGGACGATTAGGGTCAGATAAACCCGCACGAGAACGTTGAATTGCTTCCGCAACGGCAGTAACCGCTTCTTCTTGGCCAATAACGTGATCGTGTAATTCATCCTCCAAATTGAGGAGTTTTTCCTTCTCAGATTCCACTAATTTACTGAGAGGAATTCCCGTCCATTTAGCAATAATTTCGGCAATATCGGATTCGACTACTTCTTCCCGTAAAAGAGATTTTCCAGAGGTTTGTTTATCCGCTAATTGAATTTCAAATTCCTTAACTTTTCGTTGAAGATCTGTTAAATTTCCATAGCGTAATTCTGCCGCCTTATTGAGGTCATAGTCCCGTTCTGCTTGTTGAATTTCCAGATTAACTTGATCAATTTTTTCCTTAACGGTACGAATTTGATCAATTACCTCTTTTTCCGATTGCCATTGACCATTTAATTTCGATTGTTCTTCCTTGAGATTGGCTAGTTCTTGTTCAATTTTTCCTAACCGTTCCTGGGAAGCCGCATCATTATCTTTTTGCAGAGACAAACGCTCCATTTCTAATTGGAGAACTTTACGGTCAACTTCATCCAATTCCTCTGGTTTAGAGGTGATTTCCATCTTTAATTTGGCGGCGGATTCATCGACTAAATCAATAGCTTTATCGGGCAAGAAGCGATCGCTGATATACCGATTAGATAAAACGGCGGCGGCAACTAAGGCACTATCGGCAATTTTAACCCCATGATGGACTTCATAGCGTTCTTTCAAACCGCGCAGAATCGAGATAGTATCGATCACATTCGGTTCATCTACTAAGACTTCTTGGAAACGTCGTTCTAGAGCGGCATCTTTTTCGATATATTTGCGATATTCATCCAGGGTTGTTGCGCCAATACAATGCAATTCTCCCCGCGCTAACATAGGTTTCAATAAATTCCCCGCATCCATTGAACCTTGAGCCGCACCCGCTCCGACAACGGTATGAATTTCATCAATAAAAAGAATAATATTTCCCTGACTTTCGGTAACTTCTTTGAGGACTGCTTTGAGTCTTTCTTCAAATTCTCCGCGATATTTTGCTCCCGCAATTAAAGCTCCCATATCTAAGGAAATTAACTTGCGATCGCGTAAAGAATCTGGAACATCACGGTTAATAATTCGTTGAGCTAACCCTTCCACAATAGCCGTTTTTCCGACTCCAGGTTCCCCGATTAAAACAGGATTATTTTTGGTACGACGAGAAAGAATTTGAATAGTACGACGAATTTCATCATCCCGCCCAATCACGGGATCAACTTTTCCTTCGCGGGCCATTTGGGTTAAATCACGCCCATATTTTTCAAGGGATTCATATTTACCTTCTGGATTTTGATCAGTCACTTTTTGACTACCTCTTACTTGCGTAATAATATTTTTTAATTGATTTTCTGTGAGTCCAAATTCTTGAAATAAACTTTTTCCAAAGTGATCATCCTTAGCATAGGCTAAAATGAGATGTTCTATGGAAATAAAATCATCTTTAAACTCTTTCCGAAAAGCTTCGGCTCGATCTAAAAGAGTATCTAAACTTCTGCCTAAATAAATCGATTCACTCGGATTCGCTATTTTGGGTTGACTGTTAATAAACGCTTCTACGCGATCGCGGAATTTAGGAACACTGACATTGGCTTTATTGAGGATACTAATAGCCAGCCCCTCTTCTTCTAATAGGGCTTTGAGGAGGTGTTCGCTTTCAATTTGTTGTTGTTTATTTTGTTTCGCAATGTCGGGAGTCCGTACAAGGGCTTCCCAAGCTTTTTCGGTGAATTGGTTGGGATTGGTGGGTTGCATAGGATTTTCGTATAGATGACTACAACTCCCATTGTAGGGGTGAAGTTTACGGGGAGGGATGTGGTTTTCCCCATAAGAGAGTGGGGTTTTCCCTGTTTTGAAGTTTAAAAATTACTATAAAAGCTGTATGAATCCTTCTTGTTGAAAATGGCGATCAGTTGTTAAAGCACGAGTGGTCTTTCGTTGTGTCATTAGGACAAAACTAACAGCATCGCATAAAGAATAGGTTTTGGCGTTGCATAATAGAGGTATGAATTGAGGAAATCCTAAATGCAATGTCCAGAGTGTAAATCGACCCATATCCGTAAAAATGGTCATAAGAAAGACAAACAGAATCACATTTGTGTAAACTGTGGTCGTCAATTTATAGATAACTATAATACTCACAGAGGTTACAGCGATGAAACCAAACGAGAATGCCTGACAATATATGTTAATGGTTCAGGCTTTAGGCAGATTGAACGAGTAAAAGGTGTTCATCATACAACGATAATCACTTGGCTGAAAGCAGTGGGAAAACTTCTTCCCGAAGCCTATGAGCCAGAAACAATTCCTGAAGTGGGAG
>JBEIFD010000475.1:0-3469 GCA_040382535.1 Merismopediaceae cyanobacterium | reverse complement strand
AATCTTTCTGCCCTGCTTCGGCAGGTTTTACGTTTTTTTTGTCTTTTTCGGAAGAAAAGGTTATTTTTCTGTCCTCTTATTAGCCCAGCTTATGCTTTGTGTTGACAAATCATTTAACCCTTATGTTTTACTCACCTTAATTTCATAAATTAATCCCCTCTCCCTGTTTTTTGACTTTTTCAGCAAGCCCTAATTATGCAATTTATTTCAGCAACGGAAAATACCCAAACCTTTGCGACTGTAATAGAACAAGCAAAAGGTGAACCTGTTATTATTCGTGAACAAGATCGAGATATTGCCGTTATTCTATCAATGGCAGATTATCAGCGCATTACTCAGATTAATATTCAGGAATTTCAACAATTTAGAAAAAAACTTGGACAGAAAGCTCAAGAGCGCGGTTTAACGGAAGACAAATTAAACAAACTGTTAACTCAAGATTAATGATCTTATGCGTTTAGTTTTCGATACCAATGTACTAATTAGTGCTATTTTGGCGACTAATTCCCTTCCTGCACAGGTTTTAGATTGGGGAGAACTCAATGGAATAATTCTATATTCTTCTGATACCTTTACAGAGCTTTTTTCCGTTCTATCGCGCTCTAAATTTGCAAAATATATTGATGCAAATGATATTGAAGGTTTATCCATGCGGATTAAGGCGACATGGGTTTTTGTGCCAATTTTGCAACAAGTTAAATTATGTCGAGATGCGAAGAATGATAAGTTTATTGAATTAGCTCTAAATGGCGATGCGTCTTATCTAATTAGTGGTGATGATGATTTGCTTGTGTTAGAGAAAATTCAAGATGTTTCTATTGTTAATCCTCGTACTTTTTGGGACGATATCACTAATCATTAAATCAATCTCTCCATGAAGGAGGCGATCGCTGGTGTGGGTGAATGCGATCTGCATTTCAATCTCCGAAAGTCACTGTTTTTAGCTCATTTTAGTCATTGGATAAGCACGCGATCGCGAATTTTACAAAAAGAAATTTAAAACTGATGGAATTTGTATTATCGTCATTTAAGCTTGATAAGCAACTCCCACTGGTTGAAAGTCCTTAGTTTCCTCTTTTTCTAATTTTGCTTTAATTTCTTCACATTTTCTAACAAATTCTGGCGTATATAAACGTTCTCCACAATGCAAGCAAACTTCAGCCTCTACTTGAACGATCGCAGTATGTTTACCACCGCGAATAATTTCTGTAACCTTTTTTAAAACAGTCGGGCCACCACAAACAGGACAAATTTCATTCATTAGCATGGCTTTTTCCTTACTCGTCCATCAATCCACTTGTCTGGATCAGGACGATAGACAGTAATTAGGATCGCAATTTGTTTTTGACTATTGTATGCCCAAACGCTGTGAATCGGATCGTTGTTCGGAGCCATGCCTACAATTAAACAACTGGGAAACGGTTTATCATCAGGATAGTTTTCTATCAATTCTCCATGATTCACTGACCAGTAAATTTCGTCTAATCGTAAATTATCGTTGTCGGCTTCCTGTTTAGCATGGTTGGTGATCAAAACCCTTTCTACTGAAATGGCTCTCTTCAATTCTAGTATCATCGTTAGCTCAGATTCTTCCCCTGTCAAATTTGGATAATAAATTTTTTTTCTGTCATACTGTCAACCTACTAATCTCTGGTTACTGTATGATTAGTCTAATTTTGTTGAAAAAAAAAAGAGGAAAAGTGAATAATTTTATCGCCTTCCCCCTCAAAATATCTCAACTATCTAAAACAAAGCAAATTATCTGACAATCTGCACAGGCATCACCAAATAAGTCATCTTCAAACCCCCCAAAGGCGTAAAAATTACAGGTTGATTCCCCTCATTTAACTTCATTTGAATTTCACCAGTCGGTAACGCTCTTAAACCATCCATCAGATATTTCACATTAAACGCAATCTCCCCACTTTCGCCGCTAATTTCAGCAGGTAAAGATTCCCGCGCATTCCCCAAATCCTGAGCTTCTACGGATAAGGTCAACTGATTATCGGGAGTTTCTAGGGTAAACTTTACCAAATTATTTTTTTGGTCAGCCAATACAGAAACTCGCTCCAAACCACTTAACAAGCGTTTCCGCTCCATGCTAATCGTGCGGCTAAACTGACGGGGAATAAGTTGATGATAGGCGGGATAGGCTCCTTCTAATTTACGGCTAGTTAAACGCTGATCGCCCAATTCAAAAATTACCTGGGTTTCATCCACACAAAGGGAAACCAAATCACTATCGCCCCGCATGGATAACATTCTTTCGAGTTCCCGTAATGCTCTGGCGGGAATGGTGACGGAGAAATCTTCTAAATTACTGGCTTGAACCTTTTCTTCTCCTTCTTCGGTTTCTACTTGGGTTGGGGCTTCAACAACCGCTAAACGATGACCATCCGTTGCGGCAAATTCCAGGCTATCGGCAGACCCTTTGAGGTGAATACCCGTTAAAACTTGTTTGGTTTCGTCCGTACTGGCGGCAAAGAGTGTTCCTTTGAGTCCTTCATTTAAAACGCCGACGGGCAACATCAGAGGACTTGCTTCATCTACTGTAGGCAATTCAGGAAATTCATCGGCGGTTAATCCCCGAATTTGGAAGCGTCCAGAGGCAGAGGTGAGGGTGGCTAAAATACTTTCTCCTGACTCCTTTTCTTCATCGATCGCGAGGGTTAATTCGCCTTCAGGTAATTTGGAGACAATATCCCCTAACAATTTGGCAGGGAGGGTAACTTTTCCGCTCTGGGAAACATCGGCGATAAAACTGGTATGAATGCCTAAACTCAAATCAAAAGCGGTTAAACTGACTCGCCCTTTTTCATCGGCAACTAAAAGAACATTTCCTAAAACGGGATGGGAAGGACGGGAGGGGACGGCGCGACTGACCAGGGAAAGATTAGTGTTTAAATCGCTTTGACTGCAAATAAATTTCATGACTCGTGAACGCGGTTTTAGTGGAGCAGATCGATTGTACGCTCTTATTGGGATTGCTGGCGTGAGGATTTAATGACTCGGTTTTTCATCCACAGTCTGTGGAAAAGTTGTGGAAAATCGGTTAAGGGGAGCTTTCGGGATCGCAACGAATTTCGAGGATAAAACCATCAGGGTCATAAAAATAAATGCCTTTGCCAGTCGGTCGGGTGACGGGGCCGTGATCGATCGCGACTTGGTGGGATTTTAAAACGGCGATCGCGTCATCAAAGGCTTCGGGAGCAATATCAAAGGCGAGATGATTGGCACGGGTAAAGCCCTGGCTCGGATCGGGATGGGGCGGCAACAAATCGGGTTCCCAAAAAAGATCGATAATTGTGCCGTCGGGAGTCATAAAATTAGCGACTTTTCCCTGTTCAACCAGGGATTTGAGGGTAGAGGGAACCGCATCTCCTGTTAATTCGGTTAAGCCTAAAATTTGACCATAAAAATGGCGAGAAATATCCATATTTTTGACATTAAAGGCGATATGATGCACTTT
>JBEIFD010000474.1:0-3470 GCA_040382535.1 Merismopediaceae cyanobacterium | reverse complement strand
TCGGATGATTCGGACTGGACTAAGGCCCCTTTAGTCTGAAAACTTTCAATGGTGTTCCCTTCTGCTATCCAGTCATTGAGCTTGCCCATTTCCGCTAGGTCGTGGTCATTGAGGTAGTATTGTCCATTCTCTTTGTAGGGTTGAACACCGAGTTTTTTAAATCGAGCGTAAATTGTCGTCGTGCCTACTTGAAACTTTTCAGCGAGTTGCTCAACGATTTCACCTTTATTTTTACCTTGAATTTCAGTGGTCATTTCAGTCTCTCCTTAAGAAAAAAAATTATGAGTTGGTCATTTATGGGGTTCTACAGGGATATTTTTTTACCTGAAAACTTTTTTGTGATAATTTTTTCAGTGCGATTTTTACCAGTTTCCAGTCTGCCCTAGTGAACAGATTAGGAACGTTGACGCGATGGCTATGGAACTCGCACTTCTTTCAACTCGAATGGTGTTTAAATGTCGTCTTACTTGTCTCGTTGACAGATTGACTGCTACTGCAATTAGTTCGACACTGGCGGTGGGGTTCTTGGAAAGATAGTTGGAAATTTCCGCTCTCTTTTCAATACCCTTTTTATGGTTTGCCCAAAATTCGGTTGAAAATTCCATAGGTTTGTTCGGTGTAGGAGATAAAAGTTTTTATATGTCATTCAGTGGATTGTCAACCGTGTTTTTACGGAGGCTGAATTTTTTTTTACCGTGAGACTAAAAATTTTCACTTTGGCTCTGAAATTTTTTCACGATGCGGTTGGAAACTTTTCACCCTGATTCTGGAATTTTCAGCATGGGATTCAAACTTTTCACCCTGACTCTGGAAATTTCACCGCTCCTGGGGGTTGGCGATCACACAGTGCCGCTTCGCGATCGCGTCTAGAGGGGATAAAAACGGCTAAAAGTTAGACGGTGTAAGGATTTGAGCGATTTTGGAGAGAGGTGATAAAATTAAGGGTGTGATAATCGCGGTTTTCGCAGTCTTAAGATGACCGATATAGTATATGAAAACTCGTTGGCGACCTTTGATCCGGACATCCTGACTGAATTACTCCGCGATAAGCGATCGCCGAATACTCGCCGTACCTATTCCAAGGGACTGAAAGATTTCTTTGTGACGATGACTCAGTTTGAACCGTCTCCTGATGCGGTGGCGTGGTTTCTGAGTTTGGGACGGTTCCAGGCGATCTCGTTGGTTCTCAGGTATCGGGCGGCTCTGCTGGAACGGGGGCTGACTCCTGCGACGGTGAATGTGCGATTGTCGGCGGTTAAGAGTTTGGTGAATTATGCTCGGAAAATTGGCAAGTGTGAGTATTCCCTGGAGGATGTGGAGGGGTTACGGGTTGAAACTTATCGGGATACTACGGGGGTGAGTCCAGAGACTTTTAGACAAATTACGTCCCAAATTCAACTAAATTGCCTGAAGGGGGTAAGAGATGCGGCTATTCTGCGGTTGCTCTGGGATAATGCGCTAAGACGGGCTGAGGTGTGTTCTCTCGATTTGGAGGATTATAGTTCGGGGGATCTCAAGCTTTTAATCAAGGGCAAAGGAAAGTTAACCAAGGAGTCAATTAGTTTGAGTTCCAAGGCGGTGGTGTTGATTAATGATTGGTTGGGGGTTATCGGTGAACGTCTTCCAGATAAACCTTTATTCTGCACGGTGGATCGGGCTACTTTTGGGCATCGACTGAGTGGGAATGCGATTTATAATATTGTGAGAAATTCGTCTGAATCGGCGGGTATTACTAAGATTATGAGTCCCCACAGAATCCGACACAGTGCGATTACGGCGGCTCTGGATGCGACTAATGGGGATACTCGCAAGGTGCAGAAACTCAGTCGTCACCGTAATTTAAACACTTTAATGATTTACGATGACAACCGACATCAGCATCAGTCGGAAGTGACGAATATTTTGGCGGATTTGGTTTAGGGTGGGCGATCACACCGATTAAATTAACCAAAGGATGTTAGGTTTTCTTCCGTCAACTCAACCTACAGGCAATGCGATCGCACTTAATAAAATTAAGCATCAATAACTACCCGTTCTCCAGTGGGGTAAGCAATACAAGAAAGAATATATCCAGCTTTTTTGTGACTTTCATTTAAAGCATCTGGAGAAGTGCAGTAAGTCACATCTCCTTCTATTTTGAGGACTTTACAAGCCCCACATACACCTTGACGACAGCCACTGCGAATAGTAATGTCCTGTTGTTGAGCGTGATCTAAAATTGATATTTCCTCACAACTCTTAATTTCTTTGTTAGATTTAGCAAAAATAATGGATGGCTCGACTAATGTTGAAACTTTGTTGATAACTGATGCAGATTTAACTATTTTTCCAGAACCAAAGCTCTCTTGAAAATAATGCTCCATCGGAAAATCAAGGTCATCTACTAGAAGAGTTTTCACTGTCTTCATAAAGCCATCTGGTCCACAAACATAGACGGTTCTTTCCAGAAAGTCTGGCGCAAAACTCTTTAAAATTTTTGCATTCAAGCGTCCTTTTAATCCAGACCAGCCTATATTAGATTCTGACTGAGTAAGCGTTAATTTTAGATGAAAATTGGGATTTTGCTCTGCTAGCAACTCCAACTCTTTTTGGAAAATTAAATCATCAGGAGTTTGCGCCGAATAAAAAAAGATGATATCTACATCTGACGCTATGTCATGAAGCCAACGAGTCATAGACATCATCGGGGTAATCCCACTGCCAGCAGAAATCATTAATAACTTAGGGTTAGGTTCATTATAACAGGTAAAATTGCCCATTGGAGGGCTAATTTTAATGAGATCTCCTACCTTTAAATGATCATGCAACCAATTAGAGACCAAGCCTGATGGAATTCGTTTAACCGTTATAGTTAGCTTATGAGATCTTGAAGGGCTTGAAGAAATAGAGTAGGAACGTTGAATATTTTCACCATCAATATTCAGATTCAAAGTTACAAATTGACCAGGTTGGTAAAAAAAGTTTACTCGCGGTTCAGCCACGAAATAAAATGTTTTAACATTATGGGTTTCTTCAATGATTTGAATACAACGGACTGTTAAATCTTCTTGTGTCCAGTTGGGTACTTCCAGTGAAGTCGTTTTAGCAAAAGTTTCAATTAGTAGCAACCAATCTCCAATACGGATTGTGTCTCCTATCTTGAGCAAATGGTTTTGATTGAAATCGACTTCTTGATTATTGATACTAGAGCCATTGGAGCTATGATCGGTGAAAAAATAGCCACCATCTTTAACGAATATCTTGGCATGACCATTACTTACGTCAAGACTATCGAGGACTAAATCACAGTTGGGGTGCCGTCCAATTAGACATTCAACTTTAGAACTTTTATCGTAATCGTTCAGAGGAAGTGTAACAGCTACTGAGGTAACAAAGAAGGAGGAGTGGTTCCTTTACGATTAGCTCTAACCGCGTCAGTCATAAATTCTAGAACATTGCGATTCTGAGACCGCAAACTGGTAATAACCGTC
>JBEIFD010000473.1:0-3481 GCA_040382535.1 Merismopediaceae cyanobacterium | reverse complement strand
GGTAAATTATTAAATTTTAGGGATTCTTCGGCTCTTTTTTGGGCTTCTCCCACCATTTTTTCGGAAATATCACTGCCATACATCAATGCACCTTCCAAAGCGAGGGGAATACTGAGGCTACCCACCCCACAGCCCGCATCACAAATCGAAAGTCCTGACAAATTATCATCCGCTTTTAGCCAATCCACGACGGTATCAATGGTTTGCTGGTGGCCAATCCGAATATCTTTTTGGACTTTATTGACTTCTCCATCCCCGTAAATCCGTCGCCAACGGTCGAATCCCGTCGCATTAAAATAATCTTTAACAATGGTTTTATCGTCAATTGCATTAGCCATAGTAGGAAAAAGAATGGGGCGAGAAAATTTCAAAACATTACCTACTTTATCAGGTATTGCGGGCTTCTGAGTTAGTCTTTTTGATCCCCACTTTTTGTAAAAAGGTGAGAGGGCCAATTTGTTTTAATTGTTCCATCTGCTCTGCATTACGGACTAATAAGGCTCCTGCAAAGCCGAGGGAATTAATTGAAATATTTTTATAACTTTCCTTGGAGCGGGGAATGATCATCATCCATTCACGGGTCATCAGGAGGTTATAGGGGGCGGGTTTACCCGATTTTTGGGGATCTAAGTCCATTTTAGTGAGTAATTGTTGATATTTCTCTAATAAAATGGGGGCAATCTCCAAGGGATTGATGGTGCTAATATCGGGACAAGCCGCGATCGCATTAATAAAGGGAAACTGGGGAATAGTATGGATTTCTTCTTTCAAACAAACATCGGTCATCCAAGGTGAAATAGGCACAGATAAACCCTGGGGAACTAACGGCAGGGGAACTAACTGTAGATGCTTATGGCGTTGGCTCGCTCCCGCTAATTTGCCACTATTATAAAAAACGAGACCCTCAATTTCCCTTAAGGTCAGGACAACCGCTAAAAAATCTGCTAAATTTAACTGATTTTCCTGTTCTTCAAAGTCACGGGTAATCATTAATAAATGGTGATCCACCGCATTAAATTTATTCAATAAACAAAGATGGGTATCCGTTAGATCACTCACAAATAAATCTTCTTCGTAGGGCAGAAAAGGATTAAAGTTTTTTCCAGAGGATTTTTCTCGTTTTTTTTGTTCTTTTTTAGCCTCGTTCTTACGTTGTAAATTCACTAAAATACGCACTAAAAATTGGATATCTCCTACCTCCAGCAATTCGTAATTGGTGGCAATAGATTGTAATGCGCCACAGTCGAGGGCAAATTCAGTTTGATCAATCAGTCGTTGCCAGAGGGTTCCAGGTTCGAGAAGAATTTTATTGAGGGACATAATCGGAGGGATTGACTTTGAGAATAACTTCATTATCTTTAAATTGAAGATCCTGTAGGTTTAATTCGTCAATATTGAGGTTCAAACTCTGCTGGAGGCGAGCGCGGGGAACGCCTAATTTTTGAGCAACTTCTGAGAGACTAAAAGTCAGATTGCCAATTCTCACTTGACTATTATTCGGCAGAGTCAACTGACCATTTTCTAATTTGGGTTGTCCTTCAATGCCAATATAAATATCTTGATCCTTTAATTGGGGAAATTTGCTGACCACTCTTTCCACCATTGCCTGTTGCCGACGGGGTAAATCTAGAGTTTTTAATTTAGCAGAATTAATCACCGTTCCCAGTTCTAGATTATTGTTTGCCAGATTTGCTTGGATCTGGGGTAGAACAGGGTCAATTTTGCGAGACTGTAATTGATTGGAAATTTCCGCTTGGAGTAACTGATTAAAATCCTGGGCGTTTAAACTCACTGCAATGTCCCCTGGGATTTGATTCATTCCCTGATCTTGGATTGCCGTTTGTACTTTTTGCTGAATTTTTTGCTTCGTGGACGCGATCGCAGGGTTTGAATCCGTTGAAGGCGGCGGCAGTTGGGACGGTTGGACAAAGCTTGTGGGGTCGGAGGATTGCCCCTGAAACCAACTCGGCAAAGCGGTTGCCTGTGTCCAAAAGTAATAGGCCATACCTGCTCCTCCTGTTCCCAATAAGATGACACCAATTAATAATTTTTTAAACATAGATGATCATAGATTTGTTAGGATATAGGAGATAATAACAAAAAAAAGAAGTACCGACAAAATAAACTAACCATTCCAAGGGAAATAAAAAATTAGGGATAGTTGAGATAAAGTAAAAAAATGGCATTGATGGTTATGCTAGAGCGCATTGATTTTCCATGCTGAATATTGAGTTTTTTAGATATTGTGTATTATTCCTCTAATTATAAACATTTAATCTCCGCAGGGGTTTGGTTTCCAAATTCATTAAAATTAATAATTAGGGATTTTAATATTTTAAACATATAAGAAAATGAATAATTTGCTTCAAGATTTAACGTCTACTCCTCCGAATCCAGTTAATCCACTCCTGAGTCCCAACCTAAAACAAAAATTATCTATCCCCTTAAAAATTGGCGATCTTACCCTGAATAGTCGTGTATTCCAATCGCCCTTGTCGGGAGTCACCGACCTAGTTTTTCGGCGATTAGTGCGACGCTATGCCCCAGATTCCATGCTCTATACCGAAATGGTGAGTGCAACAGAAATTCATCATCTCAGTCAGTTACCCCAGGTGATGGAAATCGATCCCCAGGAACAACCCATTAGTATCCAGTTATTTGATTGTCGTCCCGATTTTATGGCAGAAGCCGCTCAAAAAGCCGTCGCCGAAGGCGCAAAAACAATTGATATTAATATGGGCTGTCCCGTCAATAAAATCACCAAAAAAGGCGGTGGATCTTCCCTTCTACGTCAACCGAAAGTGGCCCAGGCGATCGTGCAAACCGTCGTTAATGCCGTGCAAGTGCCTGTCACCGTTAAAACCCGCTTGGGTTGGGATGAAAACGAAATTTCTATTCTCGAATTCGCCCAGGGTTTACAAGATGCAGGGGCGGCGATGCTCACCTTACATGGCAGAACGCGATCGCAGGGATATACGGGGACAGCCAATTGGGATTGGATTCGGCGAGTTAAAGCGGTTTTGTCGATTCCTGTCATTGCCAATGGAGATATTTTTTCCCTCGAAGATGCAATTAATTGTTTAGAAACAACGGGAGCCGATGGAGTGATGTGTTCGCGGGGAACGTTGGGTTATCCTGCGTTGGTGGGAGAAATTGATCACTTTTTAAAAACAGGAAATGTGTTAACTTCCATGACTCCTGAGCAGTCTTTAGAATGTGCTAAGGAACATTTACGTCAACTGTGGGAATATAAGGGACAACGGGGAATTTATCAGTCGCGTAAACATTTAGCATGGTATTGTAAAGGGTTTGTGGGAGCTTCTACCCTACGGGATCAAGTTTCTCAGATTTCAACGGTGACAGAAGGAATAGAATTACTTGATCGCGCGATCGCTGATCAACAAATTAACCAAGTAGAGAAGCGAGAAAAAGTTAGTGTTTAAAAAATATTTTGATCTTCATTTTTATTGAATATTCTTCG
>JBEIFD010000472.1:0-3482 GCA_040382535.1 Merismopediaceae cyanobacterium | reverse complement strand
ATCATGGTCATTTCCTCGGTTAGTTTTTCATCTATCTTTCCCTTTTTCTGTCCATAAAGCTTTATAAGTATTTATACTCATTCCAACATGGGATGCTCCCGACTTCTTCGTATTGTTGTTCATCCCCAAACTCTATTATTTGTTCATAGATTTGGACTTGATTTGTTTCAATGGCAAGGTGGGCAAGTTCGAGTCGTTCTTCTATTAAATATTGGGGCAAAATATCATAAATATTTAATTCAGAATGGGGAATACCTGCTGATAGATCTCGAACATTATTTCCCCCTGAAATAGGGATAAATTTTCCCTGTCGATCCATCTGAATAAGAAGATCGGGTATGGTTTTGAGGATAATACTCTTGGTGTATTCACTCTGTTGACGTTGCTCTATTTCAAATTGCTGTTCACTAATATCTTCGACAATACCGCACCAAGCAAAATCACCATTTTCTCGCAGTTCGATTTCAGCTTTACCTTTTATCCATTTTAATTTGCTTGAAGGCGTAATAATGCGCCATTTATGCTCAAAAAGACTGATTTGAGACAGACTAACTTCGATTGCTTGACAATAGCTTTCAACATCATCGGGATGTATCTGTTCATAAACGAGATCGGCATTAGCAAGAATTTCTGCTTGAGTAATTTCATGAAGTTTTTCCGCCGCTTCACTAATATATTCAAAATGGCTAGAACCCTCAGAAGACAGAACCATGACAAAAATGACGCTAGGGAGAATCTCGGCAATTTTTTGTAAGTGTCCGTAGGTTAGGGGCGGAACCTTTTGTTGTAATTGTTCCTCTAATTGCGTTAATTTTTCAGTAAAATTCTGTTCAGCGATCGCGCTTCTAACGTAATAACAAAGGATAGAGGGCGTAATATCGTCTTTAACCAAATAGTCACTCGCTCCTAGTTTCATCGCTTGCACTTTGATCCGTTCATCCTCCTGCCCAGTCATCACGATAACGGAGATGTTTTTTTGGGGTGTATTTTTTTTGATCTCCGCTAATAGTTTTAAACCGCTCCCATCAGACAGATTAACATCGACTAGGATTAAACCAGGAGCCTCAGATCGCCACAGTTCCAATCCCTCTTCCAAGCTCTCTGCTTCTATAATTTGATAGTCAAAATTCTCGTCAGCCAAAAGATAACGACGATAAGTAGCGCGATCGCTTTCCGAATCGTCCACTAATAAAACTTTATACCTGTCATTCATGCCGCACTATGCTCCAAGACAGCAAATCTATTTTAACGCTCTACTGGAACAAAAATTTCATAAATAATCAAGCATTAATTTTCAATATTATTGGGACTCACAGGCGAAGGAAGCTTTGTGTGGCGTTATCTAACCCTTTGCGATATCGTGAAAACAGTCAATATCAACAAACGAGAATTTATGACAATTGAAATTTATGGCATCCCCAATTGTGGAACCTGTAAAAAAGCCTTGCAATGGCTAGAGAGTAATGGAATTGAGTACCAATTTATCAATACCAAAGAAAATCCTCCCAGTCGAGAATTAATCGAAGCCTGGGCAAAATTACTCACCACCAAAGCCATGCGAAATACCTCTGGGCAATCCTATCGCGCCCTGGGAGACCAAAAACAAGATTGGTCAGATTCTCAATGGATTGATGCCTTTGCCAAGGATGCCATGCTCCTCAAACGACCCTTATTCGTCAAAGAGGGGACTGCCGTTTTAGTGGGATTTCGTGCTAAAGAATCAGAATTACGCCAAAAGTTAGGGGTTTAGACAGGATAAAAATTTTCCATTTCTTCTATCTTTTCGCTAATTCTTTACAATTAGTTACAATGTGGGAGTGTGTTAACTAAAGACGGAAAACGGTTCAAATCCCAATGAGCAATGACTTGTACCAAGAAATCCAGCAATTCTATGATGCCTCTAGCGGCTTGTGGGAACAGATCTGGGGTGAACATATGCATCACGGATACTATGGGCGATCGGGAAATAATAAGGTTAATCGTCGTCAGGCCCAAATTGATCTGATTGAAGAATTGTTGGTCTGGGCGGGTTACACCGAGAGCGATTCAGCGACTAACCCCAAAACCATTATTGATGTCGGCTGTGGCATTGGCGGCAGTAGTCTCTATTTAGCTCAAAAATTTAATGCAAACGTGACAGGAATCACCCTATCTCCCGTCCAGGCGAATCGAGCAACCGAAAGAGTTAAAAATGCAGGATTCCAAGAACAAGTCCAGTTTCAGGTGGCGAACGCTCTTGAGATGCCCTTTCCTGATAATCAATTTGATCTGGTTTGGTCATTGGAAAGTGGGGAACATATGCCTGATAAAACCCAATTTTTGGCGGAATGTTATCGAGTTTTGCGGCCAGGGGGTAAATTAATTTTGGCAACCTGGTGTCACCGTTCGACCCATTCTGTAGCAGGTGCTTTGACAAAGGATGAAAAACGGCATCTAGCGGAAATTTATCGGGTTTATTGTCTGCCCCATGTGATTTCTCTTCCCGATTATGAGGCGATCGCGGTTAAGTGCGGTTTCAAGGATTTGCGGGCAGATGACTGGTCAAATTCGGTCGCACCATTTTGGGATGTGGTCATTGATTCAGCCATTAAACCAGAAGCCATTTGGGGATTATTGCAATCGGGTTGGCGAACCATTGAAGCGGCTTTATCTCTTAGTTTAATGAGCAGGGGTTATGCTCGTGGATTGGTCAAATTTGGTATTTTAACTGCTACAAAATCTAATATAGGCTAAATCTGAGGTTATGGAAATTGCTTATATTCACTTTTATGTTCCCGATGTTCGGCGATCGCGAAATTGGTTTATCGACACAATGGGATTTTCGTTGGTGGGACAAAGTATTAATGTCCATACGATAACGGAAATTATAGAAATTAATGGTATTTTATTGCTACTTTCTGCCCCGCTCAAAGAAACCAGTCCCGTTGCGTCTTACCTGAAAAAACATCCGCCTGGGGTCGCTGATATCGCCTTTAAAATTCAGAATTTTGATTTATTTTCTGAAAAATTAGTCGATCTAAAAGTTGAAATTCTAGAAAATGATCTCGTCTCTCTAGAAAATTTGAGGATGATCAAGATTAAAGGTTGGGGCAATCTGGAACATACCCTCATTGAATCTCAAGATAATAGTGATAATCCATTAGGATTTAGATTTAACAATAAAACTTTTTTATCAACCAATAACCCCTCTAATTTAAAATCTCATATTACAGGTATCGATCACGTTGTTCTCAATGTCCCGCGATCGCAATTAAAATCAGCAGTCGCTTGGTATCAAAGGATTTTTGATTTTCAAGTCCAACAATTATTTACCATTAAAACCCCCAATTCTGGCTTGTATAGTGAAGCCCTCATTGATCCGAGCCATCAGATTCAATTTAATATTAACGAACCCACTTCCGCTAATTCCCAAATTCAAGAATTTTTAGACCTCAATCTTGGCTCAGGGATTCAGCATATTGCCCTAAAGACAAATGATATTT
>JBEIFD010000471.1:0-3489 GCA_040382535.1 Merismopediaceae cyanobacterium | reverse complement strand
CCAACTAATTTCAACACCAAGTTTTTGACGCTGACTGGAGTTTTATCCCAATCATTTTCGTCAATTTCGCCTGTCTCTAGTAGGTGTTTTTCTTCCATGACTTTTAGATTATCAGATTTTGTCCCTCTGAACGATTACGAAAAATATCTGGTAGTTGCTTTCGACACCAAACTAAGGCTTCTTCTCCTGTTCCAAATTCAATAATCTGATAGGTCTTTTCTCCAAATTTACCGTATGTTAACCAACGTCGATAGAGAATGCGATCGCTTTCGGAATTATCGACTAATAAAATAATAGATTTGCTCTTTTTTTCCACAGTGATAGCCTATTTTTTTCATACTAAATTTAGTTGGATTCAAAAAGCTTAAATTGAATTTTTATATCTATTCAATCATACTAAAAGATGTCGCTACAAAAGAAGGGAAGGAAATTATACTGTTTAAAACAGTCGTTTTTAGTGATGTGTGAGGCAATAGGTTAGATTTCTACGATAAAGATAGCACCCTGGGGATGATTATCGGCGATCGCTAAGGTTCCTCCCTGGGCCTCGACCGCCATTTTACAAAAAGCCAGACCTAACCCCGTCTGAGAAACGTTTTTCTTCAAGCTTCCGATCTCAAATTTTTGAAAAATCTTTTGTTTTTCCGCTTCACTGATTCCCGTTCCCGTGTCTGCAACCTTGACTCTAAATCGGTTTTCAGGTAAATATTCCAAGCTCAAGGTGACTTGGCCACCGCTAGGAGAAAACTTAAGGGCATTAGACATCAAATTATCAATGATACGCCGTAAAATTGTCGCATCAACGGGAATAGTCTGGCCAAAATTTGGTAATTCACTGTGTAAGTTAATATCACGGGCATTGGCGATCAATTCAAAATCTGCGATCACCTCAGACCCTAAACGGTGTAGATCCGTCGGGATTAGGTTAAATAACATTTTTCCTGCTTCTAATTTTGCCATAAACAACAAACTATCGATCATTTTTTCCAGTTGTTTAGCAGAATCTAGGATTTGTCCTGCTTTGCGGACGATCAAGGCTCTTTGTCCCGCGCGATCGCCGTATTTATTGATCATTCCTGCCGCAAGAGTAATCGTTGTTAACGGAGTGCGTAGATCATGGACGATCATGTTAGACATATCTTCCCGCAATTCTAGGGTTTCTTCCCGTAACTGGAGTAATTTTTCCAGTTCTGCATTTTTTTGAGATAAAGCGAGTTCGTAGTGCTTTCGCTCGGTGATATTCTGAAACATTCCCACCACGCCAATAATATTATCCTCTCCATCTCTGAGGGGGGCTTTGTGAGTTTCAATCCAATTTAGCTCTCCATTGTCTAATGTATAAGTTTCTTCTCTGCCGAGTTCGGCTTCTCCTGATGTGATTACTCGTTGATCTCCTGCGCGATAGGTGATCGCCTGGTCTTCGGTTAGAGAAAAATCAAAGTCGGTTTTGTCCTCAATTTCCGTCGTTGAGCTTAAACCGAGGATTTTGGCCAATTGTTGATTACATCCTAAAAAGACAGATTGACGATCTTTCCAAAACAGGGGAAGGGGAACCGTATTAATGATGGTTTGAATAAATTGTTGGGATTTCCGTAGGGCTTTTTCGGATTTTTTGCGATCGCTGATATCGATAATTACGCAAATAGTTTCGTTATTTGTCCCTAGTAAAAAGGCGGCCCCAATCAAGATGGCAATTCGACTACCATCTTTGCGGTAATATTCCTTGTCCCAAGGATCAACTTCACCATTTTGGATCAGATATTCCATACATTCATAATCTTTAGCCAGATATTCAGGGGGAGTCATTGCTAACCAATCAATTTTGTCAGTCTCTAGCTCTTCCCTGGTGTAACCAATCATGTCTAAAAAGCAATCATTGGCATCGATAATCTTTCCCTGAAAATCAGCAAAAATCATACCAACGACACTGGAATAAAATATTCGACTAAATCGTTCTTCACTTTGCTGTAGCGCAATTTCTGCCTGTTTTTGCTCGGTGATATCTTGAATTTGAGAAACAAAATAAAGCGGCTCTCCCTGGGAATTCCTGACGAGGGAAACACTGAGATATCCCCAAATTAATGCTTGTTCTTTTGTGAGGTAACGTTTTTCTAAGTTGTAGTGGGTGATTTCTCCTGCCAACAATTGCTGGAGTAATTCTAAATCACTCGCGAGATCGTCGGGATGGGTAATATCTTGGAAGCTCATTTCCACTAGTTCTGTTTCGCTGTAGCCCCACAAATTGCAAAGAGCGGGATTAACTTTGAGAAATTCTCCTAAAGGAGAAACCAAGCACATTCCAATGGCAGTTGTATCAAAGGCATTGCGGAAACGGACTTCACTGATTTTGAGAGCTTCTTCAGCTTGTTTGCGATCGCTGATATCTTGCACACTAGACCAAATCAAAGTTTCTTGGTTCTGCTCAATCAACAATCCTGTCAAGACAACAGGTACTAGGTGTCCATCTCGATGAATATATTCTTTTTCGTAGGGGCCATAGCTCCCTGTTTCTTGTAATTGTCGGAGTTGTTCTGCTTCCTGTTCTACATATTTAATGGGAGTAATTTCCCAATAGCTTAGTTTGAGAATTTCTTCGACGCTCTTACCTAATATTTGGGCAAAATGGGGATTAACATAAACTAACTGTCCATCCATTCGACAACTAGCTAGTCCGATGGGGAATTCTGATACCAACTGACGATTAAAAGCTTCACTTTCCATTAAAGTAATTTCGGCAGTTTTGCGATCGCTGATATCCTGAAAAGTTCCCACTACGCCGATCACATTACCGTCTAAATCTCGCAGAGGAATTTTGTTGGTTTCAATCCATCGGGTTTCCCCCGTTGCTAAGGTAACGGTTTCTTCAATCGCGAGTTTAGCAACGCCTGATTCAATGACTTGTCGATCATCCGCTTGATAAAAAGCCGCTTCCTTGGCTCCCCAGGGCAAATCGTAGTCAGTCTTTCCAATAATCTCGGTGGTAGAGGTCAGGTTAGCCGCCTGGAGAAAATTTTGATTACAACCTAAAAAAACGGATTGACAATCTTTCCAAAAAACAGACAGGGGAAAGGTATCCAGGACAGTTTGCAAAAATTGTCGAGATTCTGTTAGTTCCTGTTCTATCTTTTTGCGATCGCTGATATCCCGCACGATTACTAAAACTTCTTGCTCGTTGATTGCGAGTACCCTAATTTCTTCATAGGTAAGACGATCATGTTTGATTATTTGATGTTCATGGATTTGCAATTCCTTGGTAGCGATCGCCCGCTCTATCACCTGTAACGTATTTTGTAAGATCTCTGGGGGTAAAACTTCTGCAATGTGATGAACAATCGGCAGAAATTTCTCCTTTTCAAGCCTGGGTTCCCTATAGTCCAAACAAGTTCCGTCTGGGCTAAGACGCAATAGTAAATCAGGAATGGTTTCTAGGATCGTCCGATTGGTGATTTCGCTCTCTTGTAGGGCGGCAGTACGCTCTTCAACTTGAAT
>JBEIFD010000470.1:0-3494 GCA_040382535.1 Merismopediaceae cyanobacterium | reverse complement strand
CCAAACATTGAGGATATAAAGAGGGTTGAGTGGTTTAATAATTCAGGAAGAAAAATCGTTACAAGGTTAAGGGATAATAAAACTTTTAACAGTATTGCATAAAATTTGCTGTCCTTAAGAATTCTGACTTTTTCTAGTAAGACCAATTTAATTTGATTAAAGCGCAGATAGAACTATCCATGAGATCTCCCCTAGCCCCTCTTGATAAGGCTACCGTGTACACACAAGTCTCTCTGTCTAAGTTTTTAAGTTTTGATCCCCCCTACCCCCCTTGATAAGGGGGGCTAAATTCCTATCAGTAACAAGAGTCCCCCTTTTTAAGGGGGATGCCGTAGGCAGGGGGATCAAACGTCTAGGGATGCAAGGAGATGTGTGTACACGGTAGCTTGATAAGGGGGAAGCCAAAGGCGGGGGGATCAGTTAATGTAACATTCGCTAATTAACTTGGTATAAAAATAGATAAAGCCCGCAGGAGCAGGCTTCAAGCTTTTGCGTTCGGATTTTTAATGAAACAATTCTGGCAATGGATTAACTATGTGCCAGTCCGTAGGAAGACATCCGCATGATGTCACGGGTGGTAAAACCGATATTGCTGAGGGCTTCACCGTAACTAATCATAAAGTCTTCGACTAAGGCTTCTTTTTCCATTCCTAGAACTTTGGCATCTTTTTCGACTTGATTGAGCATTCTCCAGACAATGGGTAAATTCTCCCGATTAGCTTCTTCTAGTTCAGTTTTGGCAGTTTCAAAATTCGCTTTTAACCATTCTTCACCGTAGTTGAGATGCAGATACTCATCTTTGACGACTCCTTCGGTGATTTTTCTAGCAAAATTGTCCGCGACAGGGATATAGATATTGTACGCCGCGATCGCGAAGGCTTCGATAATGAGAGATTGAATCAAAAGACAAGTGACAATTTTTTCTTTGGCAAACGCTTTCTGGAAATTGCCGTGTAAACCTGCAAAAAAATCTTGAGCATACTGCATATCAGGAGTAACACTCAGATTTTTGCCACAGGATTGAAACCCTAGCCTGTGACGATTTTCCATTTTAGCCAGACGAATTAAATTTTCTTTATCATTAGTCAGAATTTCTGCCATTTGAAGATAATTGTCGTGGGCTTCCTGTTCTCCTTCGATCACAATGGCATTAATACGACTATAAGCGTCTTTGTAGGTTTCGCTGGCGTAGTCAAATTCTGAGCGTACAGCAAGCTCTTGCATAAGCGAGATCATCTCCTAATAGTTAATGGATTAATTATGGCGAAGTAGTCTTTAGACCATTCTTTATATAATATAGGTACTACTCTAGTGCAAAATGACAGTTCTTGGGATGAATTCCCCATCAAACTCTTCAATGATCAAGATTAATTTTTGTCAATGAGTAAAGCACTGGAAAATCTAGGTCGGAAGTTTGACTATTATAGTCGGTTCGTCGGGCAAATGAGTCCGTAAACTCAGGTAAAGCAAGGGGCCTAGCAGGGGAACGGCAGAAATTCCCGTAAAAAGCAAGGATTTTTTCATTCCCCGTCGGCTTAAATCATCCTGAACCAGGAGGGGAAATAATAAGCTGAGGAGGCAAAAATCCAGGCTCATGACATGAATGAAGCGATCGCTTTTCCACTGCTGAATAAAATCTTGCCAATTGCCCTGGGAAAATCCAAAAATCATTAGAATCAAGGCTCCTATGAGTAAAACAATGGCAGTGATACGGGAATCCCAAATTTTGAGTAACCAATCTTTTGTCCCTGAAAATTGGGGGTTAGGTTGTCGAAAAATAAGATAGGGCAAGAGACTAAACGCTCCGACAGCAAACGACCCCAAAACAAACGGAAAAGCTCGCAGACGTTGACCCCTGCCATCGGCAAATAAAACACAGGCATAAACGGCGGGCCAAATGCCCATGAGGTTAAATAAGCTGATAATGAGGGGATTAATGCCTTGCCACTCTCCCAGGGACATTTTTGTGATTAATTCAAAGGTGTCGGGTTGATTGGGGGGAGCCAGAAAAAAGGCGTAGAGGATAAAATACAACCAGAGTATGGCTAAAACAATTTTTTGATTCATTTTAAATGACTAATCCACCAGTCTAATAATACGGCTCGACATTGCAAACAAACTAAGACTGCTAAAAGTTGATCAATCCCTTCTTTGGATATTTCATAGCTTTCACCGAAACGATCGCGGTTTAGTTGATATTCAGCATCAATTTGAGCGACATAACCATAGAGTTTTTGATTAGAAAAGGAACTATTTATCGCCCATCCCTCGGAATTAATTGGCACTAAGCTCAAAATAGCCTGGGGCAAGATGCCTAATTCTCTTTCGAGGATCGTCTTGGCAATTTCTGCGATCGCGTTTTGATCTTCTACCCGTCCCCCAGGGAAATCTAAGGTCACGTTCCCAACACCAGGTCGATAGGATGGCTTGGGTAATAAGAGGCGATCGCCTTGAATGGGTAAAATAATGACCGAATCAGCTTTTTCTACTCGCCAATATTCCAAAATTTGTCCCTGTTCATCTTCCAGGTTTTCCCCGATCACCGTCAGCCAACGCGATCGCATTTCCACAAAGCGACTAAGGATTCGTTGTTTTTGTTCAATGCTTTGAAGTTCAGGAATGCTCATGAAGTAATGCCAAGCTCTTTTTTTAGCTCTTCTGGGATATTTTTTGCGTCGGTAAATGCACTTTTATCAGGCCATGTAGTCTTTGAATTCCATTTAATATCTTTGAGGTCAGCCCATTGGAGGAAAGCAAATTCGAGGTTAGCTCCTTCTAGGTTAGCTCCTTCTAGGTTAGCCGAAATGAGTGTAGCCTTTTGGAGTTCAGCTCCTTGGAGTTTAGCCCCTTGGAGTTTAGCCGCAAAGAGGTCAGCCTCTTGGAGTTTAGCCGCAAAGAGGTCAGCCTCTTGGAGTTCAGCCCATTTGAGGTCAGCCCCTTGGAGTCTAGCAAATTGGAGTCTAGCCCATTGGAGTTGAGCCCATTGGAGTCTAGCAAATTGGAGTCTAGCAAATTGGAGTCTAGCAAATTGGAGTCTAGCCCCTTGGAGGTTAACCTCTTGGAGTTCAGCCCCTTGGAGGTTAAGCTTCGATTTACCAACAATCTCTGTTTCAACTAAAAATTTAATGACACTGGTTTTACGTTCCGCGTCGTTTTCAAACCTTCTTAAAATAGATAGCGTTCTGGCTCGAATTACATCCAGTGATGAATCCAAAAGTTCTTGTTCTTCAGACGTAATTGTAGATGATTGAGACTTATTAGAAAGCGGGATAGACGTAATTTTAGATAAATTAGATTTATTAGAAAGTGCGATTAAGTTTTTATCAATTAACAATACTGACAATCGATCAAAGTAAGTTTGTAAAACTTCTTCCTTGGTTGCATTGTCTGCAATTTTTTGCTGATCTTCAGATAATTTCCCTGCACGTTCCTGCTGTTTTTGTTGTAGCCAAGCCCCTAAAAAAAATAATGTCAACGGTACTCCTAAAAGACTT
>JBEIFD010000469.1:0-3505 GCA_040382535.1 Merismopediaceae cyanobacterium | reverse complement strand
TCCTGCCGCTAATCCATCCGCTTTAACCACAATCGGCGCGCCCTGTTGGGCAATATAGTCCTGGGCAAGTTTTGCATCCGTGAAAGTTTCTCCCAGGGCAGTGGGGACACCCGCTTCTTCCATCAATGCTTTTGCCCAGGATTTGCTCGCTTCGATTTGCGCGCCCTCTTGATCGGGGCCAAAGACTTTAATATTTTCCGCTTGTAAATAATTGGTAATCCCTAAAGAAAGGGGGACTTCTGGCCCGACTATGACCAAATCAATCTGATTATCCTTACATAATTCACTAATTCCTGCAAAATCCTCTACAGAAAGGGGAATATTTTCGCATTTGGCTAAATTAGCCGTTCCCCCATTGCCAGGCACACACAGACACAGACTCACCTGGGGAGATTGCACCAGTTTCCAGGCGATCGCGTGTTCCCGTCCTCCATTCCCGACTACTAAAACTTTCACGATTCCCCCTTATTTTTAATAAATCTGCTTTTCTCAGATTATCAGGATGATGCTTGGTTTCTACGTTTAATTTGTTGGGGAAAACTGGAAACTAATTGGGATCTTTCTAACTGTTGCTCAACGTTATAAAAAGTCATATTCCCTGCGCGATCGCATAGCCAAACTTCCTTGGCTCCTGCTTGAAAATAGAGGTCACGCTTGAAAGTCATTTCTTCCGATGTATTACTATCAGAAATAATTTCAATACAAATTTCAGGCGCGATCGAAGCGACCACTTCATCTAGAATGAGGTCTGCCCTTTGCTCAGAAGCCCAAGCCACATCAGCAACTTTTGTGCCATCCTCCGTTTTTATGGCGCATTCAGTAATAATGTCACCCGTAACGGTCAAAGAATCTAATAGATGGGCAATGCGTCCCTGAAAGAAACCATGTTTCACTTTAGCTGGACTCATGACAATTTGTCCCCAACGGTTCAGTTCAATTTTGTAGGGTAAATCCTGGAGCAGAGTGTCTTCACAAACGTCTTGCCATTGCATAATTATTTCCGTAAATTTAACAATTAATAATATTGTTTGATAAGTAAGTCAACTTAATGAAAGGAAAAATAAATTCTACTGCTAAAGATATAAAACAGAAATGACATAATAGCATTATGCCCCTACATAAAAATTTTTCGTAGGGATTTAAGACTGTTAAATTTTTTGACGTTTTATTCAGTTAAGCTACTTAAAAAAAATTTCAAGCTCGGATGATAGCTTAATTGTAATTCATTACCCAGCAAGGCTCCCAATGACTAAATTATCGCGGTGAATCACAGTTTCTGCGTCAATATAGCCTAAAATGGCCGCAATTTCATCGGAATGATGACCTTTTATTTGAGCAATTTCTCCGCTACTGTAATTCACTAAACCTCGTCCCATTTCCTTACCCTCGCGATCGCAAATTCGCACCGCATCCGATGCTAAAAATTCGCCTTCGACTTGGGTAATTCCTGCGGGCAAAAGAGACTTTCCACCCTTACAAAGAGCCTTAATCGCCCCATTATCTAGGTAAAGCGTTCCCAATGGGAGTAATCCGTAGGCAATCCAACGTTTTCTCGCACTTTCTGGTCGTAATTGGGGTTCAAATTGAGTTCCTAAACTTTCTCCTGCCAGAATTTTGATAATATTTTGAGGATTTTTACCGTGAGTAATAACGGTTCTGACTCCCGATCCCGTTGCGATACGAGCCGCCGTTAATTTGGTCATCATGCCCCCCGTTCCCCATTGGGAGCCGCTACTCCCTGCATCAACTTGTAATTGATTCAATTCTGTTGCTGTGACGAGGGAAATGGGTTTAGCATCGGGATTAGAGCGAGGATCGGCGGAATACAGCCTATCCACATCGGTTAAAATAAATAGCCAATCGGCTTCAATTAAACTGGCAACTAGAGCCGAAAGGGTATCATTATCTCCAAATTTTAGTTCTTCGATCGCCACTGTATCATTTTCATTGACGATCGCAATTACGCCCAATTCAAATAACGCCTGAAAAGTATTATTAATATTGACATAACAACTGCGCTCAATGAGTTCCCGCCGCGTCAGCAAAATTTGAGCAATCGGTTGTTCTAAGCTACTAAATAAATCATCATAAATTCGCATCAATCTGCCCTGTCCTACCGCCGCGATCGCCTGTTTAGTGGCAATTTTTTTGGGACGTTCCTGAATGTTTAAACGAGCGCATCCCACACCGACAGCCCCCGAAGAAACTAAAACTACACGATGTCCTAACCGTTTCAGTTGAGACAGGGTTTCTACTAAAGACGCGATCGTGGAAAGAGCTAATTGGCCTGTTTGTCCTTGGGTTAGGCTAGAAGTCCCAATTTTGATAACAATAGTCTGTGGGGTCGTCATAAGGATTTACATTAAAATTTGAGTTTTATACAACCCATTTGATGAAATTTATAGAAGCTTTTTAAACTCCTCGATAGTTAATCCCGAACCTTTGATAATCGTTGCCATTGTATAAGCATTAATCGGATTAGCTCTCGGAATTGTCAGAATATGCTCTCCATCAGTCATTGTGATATGCTTTCCCTGTCTTAGAATCCTAAAACCAACTTTTTCAAAAGCCTTGATTGCTCTTTGATGATTAATTCCTGAGAGACTAGGCATGGCTTAGATTGACTTCCACATAACAAGATTCTATGCCCTGACTGAGTTCCTGAGCAACTTCTAAATAAGACTGAATAGCGTCTTGAATATTCTCAAGAGCCTCTTCTTTGGTTGTTCCTTGGGAAGCACAACCAGGTAAACTAGGACACCAAACGGTGTAGCCTTCCTCTGTTTGCTTGAGATTAACTGGATATTGCATATTCTTAAAGAGTTTTGCCGTTTAATACAAATTAAAAAACTAAAGTTATTCTAACATTTCTGTCGTTCTCGTATTTAGCAGGCGTGCAGTTTAAAATAAAGGGGAAACATTTAGGATTATCAACAACAATTATGACAGTACAACGTTGGACGGATGAAATGCTGGATAACTTAGCTTCCAGTACGACTGAGTTACGGGAAAGCGTGACTGAGTTACGGGAAAGCGTGACTCAATTACGGGAAGGCTCGACTGAGTTACGGGAAAGTGTCACTGAGTTACGGGAAGGTTTTGCGGATGTTCAGGAAAACATTACAGAAATCAAGGACAGCATAGATGGCTTGCGAATTACTTCCCAGGCTTTGTTACAGGTGGCGGCGCAAAATCAAGTGAGGATGGATCGGTTTGACGAGGAGATGACATTAGTGAAGCAACGGCAAGCCGAAAGTGATCAACGGTTTAATGTTTTATTGGAGGAGGTACGTTTTTTGATTCGGGGTAAAACTGATGATTAATTTGTTGAGTGCGATCGCGGATAGGATGATTTAATAAAAGGGTACGCTAATCGGCATAACACGCTTTTTCAGTGAATTATACAGAAGTTTTTCTTGCGATCGTTCTATTTGGAGGTGATATGCAGAAAGTTTCTTGACAATATCCGTATTTGGGGTAGTATATGAAAAGTTTCTATATAATT
>JBEIFD010000468.1:0-3509 GCA_040382535.1 Merismopediaceae cyanobacterium | reverse complement strand
TTTCAAGGACAATTTACCTATTATTTTTGATGAATATCTTCCGAAATGGAATTACAAAGCCATTCCTCAAAACAACCAAAACGCATAAGTTATTTATTTTTTGTTCCTTAGCTTTAATGCACTCAATGAAGGAATTGATACCATTACTGACTTTTCAGTAGGAAACGATTACCTTTTTGTTAAAGGTTCTGGTTTTGGTGGAGGTTTGGTTTCAGGAGACATTATCACCGCCGCTCAATTGGTTATCGGTACAGCCGCAACGAATACCAGTCAACGTTTTATCTACAATTCTACCAATGGAGCCTTACTCTTTGATGTCGATGGTAGTGGAGCGACTGCGGCTTCTCAATTTGCGATCCTCAGTCCGAATTTAGCACTGACCTATGAAGATATTTTTGTGATTTAACAGGGTTTAAATCTCAAGGGCGATCGCATTCCTATCTTTCTGAAAAGTGCGATCGCCGCTAAAAAAACTATTATTAACACCATTTCTGACAACTAGGATATTTGGCCGCCGCAGTGGTGGCCAATTTTTGTTTGATCTCTTCTGAAAATATTGCTTTATCCCAAAAACAAGCAGACTTGATCTCATCCAGGGGAATATTTTGTGACGCAGAAAAATCTGCCGTTGTTAAATTGGCTTCCCTGAGAGTTACTTTTGTGAGATTTGCCCCCGAAAAATTCACCCGTGTTAGATTCGCCTGATTGAGTTCTGTTGAAGTTAGATTAGCTCCTGTTAGATCGACTCCCCAGAGATTTGCATTGTTAAATTTAGCCTGGCTTAGATCAGCCCCAGTAAGCTTTGCTCCAGTGAGTTCAGAATTTAAAAAGTTGGCTCCCTGTAATGTTGCTCCCGTTAGAGAAGCTCGAATGAGGTTAGTATTGGTCAAATTTGCGTTTTTTAGATTGCTTTTTGCCAGATTCGCGCCCGTGAGATAACCGCCGATTAACTTGCTCTGACTTAAATTTGCACCCCTAAGGTCTGCCCCTGTTAGTTCGATTTGGGATAAATCAGCTTCGGTTAAATTAGCATTAACTAGATTGGCATCGGTTAGAAAGGATTCGGTAAAGTTGCTATTACTCAGATCCGCGTTGGCAAGATTGATTTTTTGTAAATTTAATCCATTGAATTGTTTCTGATTTAACGCAACTCCTGCTTTGTTTAATGATTCTAGAGCCTGGATTCGAGGTACGCTTTCTCGCTTGCCCTGATTGTCGCTAATCACATTCCAATTCCCCTGGGTCTGACTATATCGATAAAGTTGCCAGCCTAGAAAGATTAACCCAATCAGGGGAACAATCCCTATTAAAACCGTCATTTTTACGCGATCGATGCGTTGGGTTTTGCTACTGGCTTGAATAAAAACTTCAGCAACCTGGGACAAAGGAAAGCGATCGCCCTGTTCATCTTGAAATTTTTTCACCTCGACTAAAGCCTTACCCGATAGTAAATAGCTTTTCTGGTTTTCGAGAGTAGAATTTTGCCAGTCCTTGGCGGTATCTTCGATTTTCTGTTTTCTTTGTAGATAATCTTGCCGTTCCTTGATCCAATGTTGCAAAAGTTTCCACTGTTGAATCAGAGTTTCGTGGGCCAAATGAATAAAAAAGGGCTGCTCTAGTTCACCACTCGACAGAGGTAAAGGTTCCGTAAAAACTAACTGTTCATGGACTAACTTCTGCACGACCAAATCAATAAGGGCAATACTATAACGGGGAGTGACTAATTCCCGATTAATTACCCCGCGAGCAATGGGCTTTCGTCCTTCCGTTTGTTCCACTAGGGCAAGAAAAATATGCTGTACTGTTTCCTGTTCCAGTTCTGAGAAGGCATAGTAGGCCGTCGTTGCCTGTTTATCTAGTGCGTTTTTGACTCCCCCTAAAAAACGATAGGCGGGAATGTGTAGTCCCTGATTATCTTCCTGTCGCCAGAGTTTTCGCAACGTATATTGCAAGAGGGGTAAGCTACTAGAACTATAGTCTAAGTCCTGAAGAATTTCAGTAACTAGGTCAAAATTTAAGGCCAAATCAACTTGTTTTGCAGGTTTAGTAATCACCTCGCTTAAGGCTTGTTCGGCCATTGGCGTAATGGTCACTAAATGGTTTTGCAGTCGAGCCGCAAGACGATTATCGGCTAACTCTAGACAGTTTTCTAAAAAGTCAGACCGCATGGCGATAACAAGTACAAAACTGCTATTTTTTGAATTGCCTAGATAATTATTTTTTTCTATTGAATCCAAAACCCCCAATAGACAATCTAAAAAGGTTTGTTTTTCGAGAGAATTTTGGCAAAGGGTAAACAATTCTTCAAACTGATCAATAATTAAAATCAGACGATTGGGGTAATACAATTCCAATAATTTCTGGAATCCACTCGCCCCCTGTTGAACTAAGGTTTGCAGTTTATTCAGTTGTTTAGCCCGTTCGGGATAGGGCCGGTTGGTATCACAGAGCGTCCAGACTAAATTCATTAAGGGGCGATCGCCTGGGTGAAAGATACGAACCGACCAATTTTCACTGCCTGCTAGGGAATGACCTGATTGTAGATGGGCGATTAATCCCGCTCGTAATAGGGAAGATTTACCTGTTCCTGAATTACCTACTAGGGCGACAAAATTAGTCTGATGGACTTCCTTGAGTAATTGGGCAATCAGATCGGTTCGGCCATAGAAGTAGGGGGCATCTTCCACCTGAAAAGTCGCAAGACCAGGGTAAGGACAAAAATTCTTGGCACTCCAAGATTGAACGGTCGCGTTTTTTACCGCATTGGGTTTATGGGTCAGGGCGATCGCCCGTCCTAAATTAAAATAATGAAGTTTTTGTTGATGTTCTCGCAAATAATCCCTAACAAAGTTCGTTAAATGCGTCGTGGTAATAGTGTTTTCAAGATAATTGAAAGGATTTAATCCTTCGAGCAGTGCCTGGACAAAATAATCATTATGGACATCGATACCTGCTTCAGTCAGTTTTACACCCCGACGTGTGGCCAGAAAAGAAGATGCGCCGCCTGATGGAGGTAAACATTCATCGAAATCAAAAGTAAATTCTTCCCCATAAAAGCAATCCAACCAAATCATTTTTTGAGGAATTGGACTGCTAGCAAAAACTTTTTGTAACCATTGCAGATTAATTCCCCAATTGCCCTGGGCGGGATTGGAATCACTGGCGGCTAAAAATTCTTCAACGATGCCTTTCTTTTTTCGCAGTCCGTGACCCGTGAAATAGAGTAACGCTGTTTGAGGAACGCGATCGCGTTGGGGGTGAAACAAACTGAGAATGGCATTTTCCAGTTCCTTTTGAGAAACAGGGATTTGGGCAGAGGGAGCCTGAGCCTCTGCTTTTTTGGGACTAGGTAGAAACCTAACCTGAAAATTACCGTATTCTGTCAAATACTGCCCTAATCTTTCTCGATTAAAAGCTGACGTTTGTAGCGACGATAGAACGGGATAGGCATTAATATTAACGACTAGGGCGATCTGACGAATTTCCATAGGAGGACTTTCAATAAATTA
>JBEIFD010000467.1:0-3520 GCA_040382535.1 Merismopediaceae cyanobacterium | reverse complement strand
GATAATCTTCCCATTATTTATTTGTCTGGACTATTGATTTTGCTCGCTGGTCTAGCAGTTTTTGTGATTCGGCAAATTCTTAAAACGCGCAGTCTGGAATCAACTTTTGCTAAATTGCAACGGAAACTTTCTAGTGAAAAGGGATCTTCCCAGGAATATTACGAATTAGGAAGTATCTACCTCGACAAAAAGCTTTATATCCAATCCGTTGGTTTATTCCAAAAAGCCCTAAAAGTTGATGATGGAATCGAACCTGAAAATAAAGCTTTAATTTATAATGCCCTCGGTTTTGCTTACTTTGCCCAGGAACAATACGATTTGGCAATTCGCAATTACAAAGAAGCCACCAAACTTTATCCCGAATATGTGACGGCTCTTAATAATTTAGGAAACGTTTACGAAAAGAAACAAATGGTGGCTAAATCAGTGGAAACCTATGAACAGGCTTTAAAAGTTGATCCCAAAAATAATATTGCTAAACGACGCTCAGAATCCTTACGGAAGCGTTTGATTGAATCGAATTAGATGGACTTAGGAGAGCTTGAGGTTTAATTTGGCATATTTTTTTAAACTCGTCATAGTATAAAGGCTTCTAAAGGGATAATCAAGGTGATGTCTAAGTACAAAGAACTCTGTCAAGTCTATGCCCAAGCTCGACAAGCCTCAGTCCAGTCGATTGAAGTATGTCAGGGATTTGCTGAGATTTTTATTGCGCAGATGGGTTTATATTTCCAGTGTCCCATTGAAATTCCTAATTCTAGTTTTGATGAGCAGGGATCGATGCACTTTTATCCCGCTCTGACCCTTTATGCCGATCCCCTTAATCCCAATGAGCAACAATCGGAGTTGGTCGTGGTTTCTATTGCCCTAGAAAAATATGAAGATTACTTTGGGGTGACATTATTTCCTTGGGAAGATAGTTTTCAGCTAATAGAAAATGATCTGGCAACGTTTACGCCTGTTTATGATTATATTTTTGAAAAAGTTAAGGAATCCTACGCTAATTCGATGATTGCAGTTAATAACAGCACGAATAGATCAATTAGAAATTTGGGTTGGGATAGTTAGTTTTTTATTTAATAATAAATGCTAAGAGGATAATTGCGATCGCGGTGATAAGTTGCCAGAGTTGGGGATAACTCGTAATATTCATTTCATCATTAGAAATATTTTTTAATTCCAAATAAGAAGACAATCTTCGTCGAAATCCCCCTTTTATTTCTATAAAACTCTCTAACATTAAGACACCAGAAGAATGATGTTTAAATAGTTTTTGCCAAACCTTACCAAATAAATTGTGTCGAATCGGAATAATGGCTTTCTGGTCATGAAAATAAAGCTTTTTACCCCAGAGAGTCGTATAGTTGACCGTTTGGAGTTGACCCTGCCATAATACTGAGCGACTCCAAAACGGACTAGGATAAGGGCTATAACAAAGGGATTGGAGATCTTCTTCCTTGGGTTTTCCTGCAAATAGCGTCGCGATCGCAATCTGACAGAGTAAACCCAAACCAATACCTAAAAAAATAGGATTTAAAAGATGTAGAGCCATAAATTGAGGGTTGAAGAAAAAAATCAATCCTGCGATGAATCCTAATAACGGGAAACTCACTAAACCTAATTCTAAGAAAAAGCTTAAATATAGAATATTCCGATTAATGTTGCTGTCCTCCTGCTGCATTGAGGTCATATTTAATTCGGTTCTCAAATCCATTTGTTCAGCGTAATGGGTCAAGACTTGAATCCGTTTTCCGATGAGGGGATGGGAAGAAATTAATTCTAAAAAGAAAGACCAGGGATTAAGTAAATCCCAAAGCAAGAGTTTTCCTAAACTTTGGGGATTGAGTTGGGTTGTTTTTTCTGCGGCCATCGAATTTCTCGGAAAAGAAATACTAAAATTTTGCATTCCCAACAAAAATGGGGCGGCTTGGGTTGCATCAAGTTCTTGTTGAATGCAGATGAGGGGAATTTTAACCAAAGCGCGGACTAGGGCGTTGGGATTCCCTGTATGGGTAATGGCAAAATGATCGGCGTAATATTCTCTCGTTCGAGATAGGTAAGTATTAGACAGGTTATTTAACTGAAATAAACCATAGCAAGGTAACGCCAAGATAAAAGCGATCGCGTGCCATATTTTACTTTTTTGGGCTAATTTTTCACACCATAGATACAGGAAATAAAAACATTGTCCCCAGCCCGAAACAAGAGTCATCACCCGAAAATCTCGGTTTAAAATATGACCTAATTCATGGGTATAGACAACAGCAATTTCATCATCGGTTAGACCTTCTAAAAGTCCCCTACTCACAACTAAACGAGCTTCGTTAGAATTAATTCCGTAGGTAAAGGCGATCGGACGACTATCTTCAATAATCCCTAATCTAGGCAATTTAATGCGCTTTTCTCGACAAAAACGGAGCAGAAATTCTCCTGTTTCTGGGCTATAGCGTTGAATCTCATTAAAGGTTCCCCAACGAGTTTGATAAAATTGTTCTTGAATTTGATCAATTACCCAGGTACTCAGCAAGAAAAACAAGCCGTTAATTAAAAAACTGGTTAATAGGGAATAAAGACTAATAAAGAGAAGGTTAGAGTGAAAGAATAGCCCAAAAAAACTCAATGGAAATATAAAAAATGCCAAAAAAGGAAAAATGAGAGTAATTACCTTGGCAAACTTGAGGCTATCTGCGACCCTGGGCATGACAATTTTGACATTTATTTCATCGGCTCTTGGCCCATTAAGAAAGTATTGTTCCGTTGACCCCAATTCATTGCTATTTTTCTCGTCAATCGTCAAAATTTTGAATAGGGATCTAGCCCAGCTAGCGACCTCCTGATTGGGCTTATGCGCTAGGGATTGACACAGGGCGATCGCTTTTTCCTGTTCCCCCTGACCCCGATAGGCCCTGACTAAGGACATTTCCGCCTGAAAAAAATAGGGAGATTCATTATCGGGAAAATATTTACAAAAGTTCTCTAGATAGGCGATCGCATCGGGATAATTTTGTCGTTGTAGGGCTTGGAGACCCTTTTGCAATTCTTCTAAGGATTCTTGGGGCGACATAATGGCAGAAATGAAAAACGGAATAAACTCTCTTAAATTTTAGAAGATAATACATTTTTACCCAAATTTAAAGATATAGTGGTTAATTTTAATCACAGATAAATTCTCGGATTACGCTATTCATTTTCTCAGACTTGTTGTAACATTTCGTTACACAAAAGCAGGAAAAAAATTAACAAGATGTAACAAAAAAATGGTTCCCTAACATTGTATAAAAGATACAGAAGGGTTATTACAGAAGAAACAAGATTTTATCATTGTCTTTTTCAGCCCCTTCAAGTTTATGAGATAAACTCAGAAACTTTCTCAGATTTCGTTAATGTTAAATTGAAGAATCCGAGAAAATACTGAAATTAACAGTTTACCCAAAAACCGTATTGGTTATTAAGGTGACTTAATTAACCCCCTAGCGATAGGGAAATTTCTTTTAAATTCCGACTCAAACATTAGGTCAAT
>JBEIFD010000466.1:0-3522 GCA_040382535.1 Merismopediaceae cyanobacterium | reverse complement strand
GATATTCAGAGCTTCTTACGTCCGAGTCTATCCTAAAATATCCTCATTGAATCACTTATTTCTCTGTTTGATGGTTGCTAACAGCCCCCTAGAGTCTTAAAAAAATCGTTGCCGTGTCAGGATTATACCGCCGCGCCGACAGGAATTTTTAGATGGGGATAGAGGGGAAAACGCTTACACAAATCAGTTACCCGTTGCAAACAAGCTTGCTTCATCGCTTTATCATCGGGATTTAATAAACAATCCGCGATAATGTCACCAATTTCCGCAAAATCGGTTTCTTCTAGCCCACGAGTCGTCATCGCAGGAGAACCCAAGCGCAGACCACTGGTAACAAAGGGGGATTCGGGATCAAAGGGAACGGTATTTTTGTTCGCGGTAACGTGGATTTCGCCCATCAATTGATCGGCAATTTTTCCTGTCATACCAATGGATCGCAGATCGACCAACATCAAATGATTGTCCGTGCCACCAGAGACAATTTTAAAACTGCGTTTTTGTAATTGGGCCGCTAGAGCCTGAGCGTTGGCAATCACTTGACCTGAGTAGGCTTTGAATGCTGGTTTAAGAGCTTCTCCAAAAGCAACGGCTTTGGCGGCAATAACGTGTTCTAGGGGGCCGCCTTGGGTGCCAGGGAAAACGGATTTATCCAGCTTTTTACCCAATTCCGCATCTTTGGTCATAATCAGACCGCCCCTTGGCCCGCGTAGGGTTTTGTGGGTGGTAGTGGTGACAACATCACAGTAGGGTAGGGGATTGGGATGGTGTCCTGTGGCGACTAATCCTGCAATATGGGCAATATCGGCCAGTAAGTAAGCTCCGACTTCATCGGCGATCGCGCGGAATTTGGCAAAGTCAATGATGCGGGGATAGGCAGAATACCCACAAATCAGTAATTTAGGCTTAACTTTTAGGGCAACTTCCCGAATCTGGTCGTAGTCTAACTGTTCGGTGTCAGGACTTACGCCGTAGTGAGACGCTTTGAACCATTTACCTGAAACGTTGACGGGAGAACCGTGAGTTAAATGCCCACCGTGAGACAAATCCATGCCTAAAATGGTGTCACCTGGTTCAAGTAACGTTAAAAATACCGCAAAATTTGCCTGGGCTCCCGAATGGGGTTGGACATTGGCATGGGCCGCGCCAAATAATTCTTTCACCCGATCAATAGCAAGTTGTTCTACTTGGTCAACAAATTCACAGCCGCCGTAGTAGCGTTTTTTCGGGAGTCCTTCTGCATATTTATTGGTTAAAACGGAACCCTGGGCCGCGAGTACCGCAGGGGATGCAAAATTTTCACTGGCAATCAGTTCTAAGTGAACCCGTTGTCGTTGGAGTTCTCGGTCAATCATTTCCGCGATCGCGGGATCGGTTTCAGCCAAAAATTCTAGGTTAGTATCAATCACGTTTAGTTAGTCCCTCAAGAACGGCTCAAAGTATCCAGGAATGATCATTATAAAAAAATGTGTCGATGTTTGCCAAGTTTTTACTAATTGAGCTAGGGAAATCAAAACTCCCATGATCAAGATTTTGATCAAACCGTTCAAATCCGACTATGGGAGTATTGATTGATAAAACTTATCGATAAACTATAATGGAATAAGAGAAATATTTTACGCAGTTTTTCATTCATCTAATCCCTAAAATACGGCTTAAATCCTTTTCAAGTTCAGTAAAAAAAATTTTTTCGATCAAGCCCGTCCCCTCTATCCATCCTAGTAATGAATTCAGAACTCCTCCTCCCTGTCGAAGCTAATCTTCTTGAGACACAATTAGTCAATGATCTGGCTAATTTTGATTTGTTGCCCGAAATTTCTTTGGGATCAAGTTTGAATGGCAATGGGGCTTCCTATCCTTCTGTTCCCTGCTTATTAGGTAAATTTCAACGGCTTCTAGAACGCCATCGAGACGAACGCCATGTGATTGTAATTCAAGATTTTCCCGACCCTGATGCTCTTTCCAGTTCTTGGGCCTATCAACTCATTGCCGAACAATACGGCATCCAATGCGATATTGTCTATGCAGGAACTCTTTCGCACCAAGAGAATATTGCTCTCGTTAAATTGACAGGTTTGCCCGCCAAGCGTTGGGGAGTCCAGACCCTCAAAGATCGGGATTTGTCGGTTTACCAGGGTTGTGTGTTGATGGATAGCCAAGGAAACACGAGTCAATTAATGCCCCTCGCCAAGCAGGCTAATCTCCCCATTCTCATCGTGGTTGATCACCATAGTAAGCAGGATGAAATTCAGGCAGAATTTATCGATATTCGTCCCAATATGCGGTCAACAGCGACGATTTTGACCCAATATTTGCAAGCAGGAATCCTGGATTTTAATAAGGCGAATCCCATTCATGTTAAATGTGCAACAGCTTTGATGCACGGAATTCGTTCGGATACGATTAATTTACTTCAAGCTCAGGAAGCTGATTTTTTGGCCGCTTCCTATTTAAGTAAAATTTACGATCCCCAGTTGTTGAATTCGGTTCTCCAATCTGCTCGTTCCTCTAGGGTGATGGATGTCATTGAGCAATCGCTAAAAAATCGCACGATTCAAAACAATTTTTCGATGGCAGGAGTCGGATATTTGCGTTACGAAGATAGGGACGCTATTCCCCAGGCGGCAGATTTTTTAGTGACAGAAGAAAATATCCATACCGCGATTGTCTATGGCATTGTCCACGACGCAACCAATGAGATTGAATTGGTGATCGGCTCCCTGAGAACCAACAAATTAACCCTAGATCCTGACGAGTTTTTAAAAGAAACCCTCGGTCAAGACAGTCAAGGACGTTATTATGGCGGCGGGCGAGATATGGCGGGGGGATTTGAAATTCCCGTCGGTTTTTTAGGTGGATTTAATCATCAAACCGATTATACGAGATTAAAGTGGGAGGTTTTTGATGCTCAAATTAAACAAAAATTTATTCGTCTGATTTCTCCCGATCATAAACTTATACACTCTTAAACGAAGATTTTAGGAAATACAAAATTAAACTTTGACTCGATTATGCTTGCTTGTCTGTTAATGACTTTTTTAGGGGAATAGGATGAAGTCGGTCAATTTCAATTAATAGAACGGTAGAAGACGTTCATCCCCTACCGTTCTATTAATTCATGAAAAATTCACCAAGAATCGAGATAAAACTCAGTTTTATTCAACACCTTGGGGTACCAATTCTCGTTGTTGTTCGGTTTGGACAACAATCACCTTACCTTCTTCGTTAATATCAACGATCGCCGTTACGCCATCTCGTAAACGACCCATGAGAATTTCCTCAGCCAAGACATCTTCCAAAAGACGCATAATCGCCCGACGCAAAGGTCTTGCCCCGTAGGAAGGATTGTAACCCTCCTCGACTAAACGTTCCTTGAATTTGGCTGTGACCTCTAGGGTGATATTTTTCTCGACTAAACGAGTAAACACCTCTTTGAGCAGGATTTCAGCGATTTCGGTGACTTCCTGACGGTTGAGTTGACGGAAGACAATAATTTCATCGAGTCGGTTAAGGAACTCAGGACGG
>JBEIFD010000465.1:0-3522 GCA_040382535.1 Merismopediaceae cyanobacterium | reverse complement strand
CCCTTTAATCCTACCAACGGAAAACCAAATTGTCGAGCCTCATCATTACTTAAAAATACCTTAAAAACCTTTGCCGATAAAAGTGGAATATATCGATCGCTCTTTCCAGAGGCTAAAAAGATTAAGGTTTGTTCAGGATTAGTGATAACGGGTAAAGCTAATGACCGTAAATAACGCTCTCCTAGCAGAATAAAAACTAAATCATAATTAGTGATCGCCTTTTCAAAATCTTCTCTAATATTAAGAGTTTTAGCCCATTTATCCAATTCTCCCAACTTCAAATTATTGAATGTTACTTCATAGGGAAAAATCGTTTTATCTTCACTAATTAACCCATAACCCGCCGAAAGAATCATCAAATCAACATTCTCTTGTCCAAAAACTTCTCGTAATATTTTTACACCAGATAAAATATGAAGATGCTGTAAACCTGTATAAAGTAAACCCGCAGAAGAGGAATACTCTTTTAACTGCTCGCTTTTAACAATTAAACGCTTTCTGTCTTGAAAATCTTCTAACGTTAAAGCGCCATCAGGATGAAACTTTTTTTCACCCGTGCAAGAAGTCAGAACTAATAAACGGAGATTACCCATTTCTTTTTCAGCCCATTAAATAGTCAATTGGGCTACCCATCAAGCACCAACTTATCAGCAATAATCACTATTGTCTCTTTGGCCTGATCTCTTTTCCCTTTCTCACTTGCCAAAATCACTTTTTTGACAGAGTTCGGCGATCGCTGAAAAATCATCATTTTTGAGGGACATTAAATCAATTAAGCTCCCTTTTATCATCAATCTTTATTTTTCAGTTAAAACGGACTTTCCTATTGAGTTAGTCAATTAGAGAAATTAGACTATAATCCTCCTTCATTTAACCAACGCACCGCATCCTTGGCATGATAGGTCAGAATCAAATCGGCTCCCGATCGCTTAAAGCCCGTTAAGGTTTCTAGGGTTACCCGTTTTTCATCAATCCAACCATTAAGGGCGGCAGCTTTAACCATCGAATATTCCCCCGAAACATTGTAGGCCGCGACGGGTAAATTCGTCATTTCTTTGACGCGCCAAATAATATCCATATAGGCCAAAGCGGGTTTAACCATCAACATATCCGCCCCTTCGAGCATATCAAGTTCCACTTCTTTCAGGGCTTCTCGACCATTGCCTGGATCCATTTGATAAGTACGGCGATCGCCGAATTGGGGAGAAGAATCCGCCGCATCTCGGAACGGGCCATAGTAAGCCGAGGCATATTTCGCCGCGTAGGAAAGAATGGGAATATCTTCAAATCCTGCTTCATCCAAACCTTCTCGGATCGTGGTCACAAAACCATCCATCATTCCCGACGGCGCGATAATATCAACCCCTGCTTTAGCCTGGGAAACCGCCGTTTTTTTCAATAATTCCAAAGTCGGATCATTCAACACTCGCCCTGTTAGATCTCCTGTTTGCAAATAACCACAATGGCCATGACTGGTATATTCACACAAACAAGTATCCGCAATCACCACTAAATCAGGAACCGCATTTTTGACCGCCGTTGCCGCTTTTTGGACAATCCCACAGTCATGCCAAGCTCCCGTTGCCTCCGTATCCTTATCTTCGGGAATACCAAATAAAATAATGGCGGGAATGCCGAGATCATAGACCTGTTTGGCTTCTTCAACGATTTTGTCCACCGACAACTGATAAACCCCTGGCATGGATTTAACTTCCTTGGCGACACTTTCTCCAGGGACAGCAAACAGAGGATAAATCAGATCACTAGCAGTCAAGACTGTTTCCCGCACCATACGACGTAGCGGAACAGATTGGCGGAGGCGACGGGGGCGAGTAATCGGAAACATGGTCTTTTGGCGTTGATTAATGTTTGTTGACTAAACCCCTCATCTTAGGGCGATCGCGACTTGCTCTTGCGAGTTACTTAACCTTTTGTAATCTAATGTCCATCACAATGATCAGAGAAAACTCGATGGGGTAAGCCATGACTAATTAAATCCACAGGACATTGATAGGCTTCTTCTAACATTGTCTGAGTGAGCAATTTTTCACCGTGATAATGCAAACGCCGATTCAAACAACCGACAGTTTTAACATAACGGGCGATCGCACCCACATCATGGGAAATCATCAAAATCGTGATCCATTGATTCAGTTCTTCCAACAGAGTATAGATACTGGTTCTAATTTGCGGATCGACACTCGCAGTCGGTTCATCCAAAATCAAAATCCTGGGTTCCGTGGCCAAGGCTCTAGCAATATAAACCCGTTGCCGTTGACCCCCCGACAATTCCCCGATCGCTCGATGACGCAAAGGATAAAGATCAACGAGATTTAAAACCTCTGCCACTTTTTCTTCGTCTTGACGTTGATAGGGCTGAAATAAACGCCGTTTCCCTAAACATCCCATTTTTACCACGTCCCAAACATTAATGGGAAAAGACTGATCGCTATTGACAAATTGGGGAACATAACCAATGTATTTTCGGCCTTGTTTAATGGATTTTCCTAAAACTTGGATCTCTCCCTTTGTAGGTTTATGGAGTCCCAACAGAACTTTTAAAAGGGTTGTTTTGCCGCCGCCATTGGGGCCAATAATGCCAATAAAATCTAATTCTTTGACCGATAAATTAATATCTTCCAACACCATATCGTTACCATAGGCCGCCCATAGATGACGAATAGAAATAATTTCTGAGGGGTCAATTTCTTTCTGTGATAAGGGCATTTCGGTTTGGTGGGGAAGAATATTCATCGTTTGCATTTTCATTAATTTTTTGAGAGTTCCGTCGCCAAAGTTTGACTCACTTGACGCAAATTATTTAACCAGTCGGGACTAAAACCGTTGATGGGAATCACTTTTGCACCGATCTCTTGCGCGATCGCCTGGGCAGTTTGGGGACTAAATTCAGGTTGGCTAAAAATCACTTTAATCTTATTTGCCTTAGCTTTTTTAATAATATCTCCTAACTCCCCCGCACTGGGTTCATTCCCTTCTACTTCGATCGCGATCATTTTTAGATTGTAATCCTTAGCAAAATAGCCCCATTCAGGATGAAAAACCATAAAAGCTCTATTTTTTAAGGGAGTTAATTGTTGACGAATTTCTTGGTCTAAACTGTCAATTTCTTCAATAAATTGGCTTAAATTTGCTTGATATTCAGACTGATGTTTCGGGTCAATTTTAACTAAAGACTGATAAATATTTTCTGCTTGTTGTTTAGCCCGTGACGGTGATAGCCAAATATGGGGATCAAGATTTTCACCCTCTCCCTCAGAATGGTCATGGTGATGATCTAGACTCGGTATTTTTTCAACTCCCTGACTAGTATCTACTATCTTCAACTGACTATTCGCTCCCGACAATCGGGGTAGCCAAGCCTGCTCTAATCCCCCTCCAATACTGAAATAGGCTTTTGAACTAGCTAAAGCGCGCATCTGGTCGGGTTTCGGTTCATAGGTATGGGGATCAGTCCCTGTTGGTACCATCACATTGACCTGGACGCGATCGCCGCCAATCCGT
>JBEIFD010000464.1:0-3542 GCA_040382535.1 Merismopediaceae cyanobacterium | reverse complement strand
TACTTCAACCGTACTATGGCTAAGCCTTTTAAATGGACTTACAAAGGTAAGGTTTTAGCTGCTTAAATTATGTTTCTTTACTTAAGCCGCCTTGTACTATTACCTACTGCTTGAATAACGCGACATCAGTGAAGAAATGGGCAATCGGCAAGGGGGGGCAATTTCTCTAGGCAATTTAGGCAATTATTATGATTCCTTGGGGTAGTATGAAAAAGCGATCGCCTACCATCAGCAATATCACGACATCAGTGAAGAAATCGGCAATCGGCAAGGAGGGGCAATTTCTTTACACAATATAGGGGAGACATTGATCAAACTGGAAAACTACAGCGAAGCAGAAATCAAAATTCAAGAATCCTTAGTGATTTCTCACGAAGATTAACCTTTAATCGCTCATCGTTTTAAAGCCCTTGCTGCGATCGCCCCTGACTCACAGAAGATTCAAGAATGCAAAATCTTCGATAAAAATTGTTGCGCTCTCGGCGATCGCGGACTATTAAAAAAATCTTCCTTCGGGCTATCTTCCACAATTGATCCCTGATCCATAAAAATGACACGGTGGGCGACTTTGCGAGCAAAACCCATTTCGTGGGTGACAACCATCATCGTGGTTCCTTCCTGGGCTAACTCAACCATCACATCTAACACTTCGCTGACCATTTCAGGATCGAGGGCAGAGGTTGGTTCATCAAAAAGCATGACAATGGGATTCATTGCCAAGGCACGAACGATCGCGACTCGTTGCTGTTGACCGCCAGAAAGTTGTCCTGGAAATTTTTCTGCTTGAGATTGTAAACCAACTCGCTCCAATAATTGCATTCCCTGTTGTCTGGCTTCTTGTTTAGAACGTTTGAGAATCTTAATTGGCCCAATCGTGAGATTATCAATTACCGATAAATGGGGAAATAGTTCAAAATGTTGGAAGACCATCCCGACCCGCGATCGCAATTTGGGAAGATTGGCTTTTAATTTACCGACAGAAATATTCTCAACAAAAATATCACCTTTCTGGAACATTTCTAGACCGTTAATACACTTAATTAAAGTCGATTTTCCTGAACCTGATGGCCCACAAATGACCACGACTTCACCGACCTTTACTTCAGTTGTGCAATCGGTCAGAACCTGAAAAGTTCCGTACCATTTAGAGACATTATCGATTTTGATCATGGATATTTTGCGGTAATGGTATTTTAATTAGCAGTCAATTACGCCTTGAGCTATCTTTAAAATTTGATGTTTAGTAGCTTTTTACAATTAAACTGACAATACATTTCGCGCTCGATCCCCCCTGCCCCCCTTGATAAGGGAGGTGTCCGTAGGACGGGGGGATCTTATAACTTTTAAGACCCATCTACTTTAGCTTTGTTAATGACTATCTTATCCCAATTTTCTAATTAACTTGTGATCTCCCCTAATCTACTCCGCAAACAATTTTATAGCTGGTTTAAGTCTCGTCACTTTGGACGGAATTCTATCGATAGTCGCTATGCTCTCTTAGAAGCTTGCATTATTGGGGTTTTTTCCGCGATCGCGGCCTTAATTATCAAAGAAGGAGTCGGTTGGCTGGGGGGATGGCGATTACAGGCGGCCCAAAATTATGGCGCAGGTTGGGTTTTGCCCTTAGCAGGCTTAGGTTTCGGATGGTTAGCGGGCTGGATTATCGAACGGTTTGCTCCTTCTGCGGCGGGCGGGGGGATTCCCCAAGTTAAAGCGGCTTTAGCTCGGTATCCCATTGAATTATCGGGACGGGTAGCATTAGTAAAATTGCTAGGAACGGTTTTAATTTTAGGCGGTGGATTTACCCTCGGTCGTCGCGCCCCGACAGTCCATATTGGAGCCGCCCTAGCCGCGCAGTTAAGTAGTTGGTTACCCACTTCCCCCGAACACCGTCGTCAGATGATCGCCGCAGGAGCCGCCGCAGGATTGGCCGCAGGGTTTACCACTCCCATCGCAGGGGTTCTGTTTGTTGTAGAAGAATTAATGCGGGATGTGTCGGGTTTGACCCTAGAAACGGCGATCGCAGCCTCCTTTGTGGGAGCAGTCGTTTCTTTATTTTTACAAACAACGAATCTGAACTTATCCCATAATTTAGCCCAGGGATTATCGATTCAGTTTTCTGTGACAGAAATTCCCTGGTATATCTTTTTAGGAATTTTGGCAGGAGCGTTAGGAGCTTTATTTAATCGGGGGATTTTGTGGGGAAAAATTATTCATCATCGCCTGAATTTATCAATGGCTTGGCGGGTGGGACTAACAGGATTAATTTCGGGGGGAATTATCGCCTTAATGCCGACTTTTTTTCGGGATAATGCCGCTTTGAAAGATTTTGTGATGTTAGGTGAAATCAGTTGGCAAAATACTTTATTAGCCTTTGTTGCCCATTTTTTCTTGACCATGATGGCCTACAGTTCCGATGCCCCAGGCGGATTATTTGCCCCTGCCTTGATTATGGGATCGGCCTTGGGTCATTTGGTCGGAGTCTTGGGCAGTGTGATTTCAAACCATGAAACCAGTGTCACCTATGCCTTGGCAGGAATGGGAGCTTTTTTTACGGGCGTTGTGCGAGTGCCTGTGACGGCGATCGTCATCGTTTTTGAATTAACGGGCAATTTTAACGTGGTTTTGCCCTTAATGGTCTCCTGTGCGGTGTCCTACATCGTGGCAGAAAGTATTTTTAAGCGATCGCTCTATGAACATTTACTCGAAGCCAAGGGAATTAGTCTAACGGACGAGAACCCCAACCGTGATTTTCTCTTAACCCTCAATGCCTCCCAGGTCATGCAAACCCAGGTCGAAAGTTTAGTCAGCGATCTGACCCTCGCAGAAGTTTTGCCCCTCATGTCCCGTTCCCACCATCGTGGTTTTCCTGTGGTCGAAGGCGGAAAATTAGTCGGTGTCTTTACCCAAACGGATTTAGCCAATGCGGCCCAGCGATCGGGCAAAACCCTATTACGGGAGATCATGACCGCCAAACCGATCACCGTCACCCCTGACGCACCCTTGAGTGATGTGTTGTATCTGTTGAATCGTTATAAACTGTCCCGTTTGCCCGTCATTCGTGGCACAAAATTAGTCGGAATTATCACCCGTACTGACATTATTCGGGAAGAAGCAACCCAATTAGGCGGTGGACTCAGTGTCAAACCCAGTCCTTCCTATATTGCCTATCAGACTCGCGCTCCCTCTATCGGAGAAGGTCGTATTCTTTTGCCCTTGAGTAATCCCCAAACGGCTCCTGCTTTATTTCAAATTGCCGCCGCGATCGCCCAGGACAAAAACTATGAAATTGATTGTCTGCAAGTTTTATCTGTACCGCAACATCGCTTACCCTCAGAAATACTGATTCCTACCCAGGAAAATCGCAAAATATTACAACGTATGGAACGCTTAGGCCGTCATCTGGATCTTTCTGTTCATACTCAAATTAAATTTGCCCATAATATCGCAGAGACTATTTTAGAAACGATTCGAGAACGACAAATTGATATTTTAGTGATGGGATGGAAGGGAACAACGAGCAGTAAAGAAGCAATTTTTGG
>JBEIFD010000463.1:0-3571 GCA_040382535.1 Merismopediaceae cyanobacterium | reverse complement strand
TTTTACTGATTTTGAGATTTTCCAAACCCAGATCATCGATTTATTAGAGCAAGCACAAGAACTTTGTCCTCTTCTCTTTGTCGGAATGGTTCCCGTCAATGAAGAAAAAATGCCGTTTTTAGATTGCCTCTACTTTAATCACTTTGATCAATATCGCTATAAAGAATTTACGAAACACGCTTGTCAGGCAAGACAAATCCCCTACCTAGATCTTTTTGAACTATGGCAACATCGGGGAGACGAATGGGTGCGATCGCATCTTGGTGATGACGGACTTCATCCCAATGTGGCGGGCTATAAAGCATTGTTAGATGATGTTTTAAACTGGCATCCCTTGCAATCCTTCGCTCTTCGTGCAGGTATCGCTTAGCGTTATTCTTTACTTTTTTGGGAAAATTTTCATAGGAGTTTGTTTATGGTCAGTCTCTTACTTGCTGGCGACATTGGCGGAACCAAGACAATTTTGCGTCTAGTCAAATCCGAGATTGTTGAGGTTGTCCCTAAACAAATCACACTCTATGAGCAGACCTATTCCAGTCAAGCTTTTGCGGATTTAGTGCCGATGGTTCAGCAATTTTTCCAAGCGGCTACAGACGAACTAGGGGAAGTTTTCAAAGTTAAAAATATCGACAAAGCTTGTTTTGGAATTGCTGGCCCTGTTGTTAACAATACTTCTGAGTTAACCAATTTAAGTTGGTTATTATCGGGAGAAAGCTTAGCGACGCAATTGGACATTGATCAAGTTCTGTTAATTAATGATTTTGCGGCGGTGGGCTATGGCGTGTTGGGTTTAGCCCCAGAAGATTTGTATTGTCTGCAAGATGTGCCGAAAGATCCCCAAGGCGCGATCGCGGTTCTGGGTGCGGGAACAGGATTAGGGGAAGGTTATCTGATTCCGCAATCATCGGGAAAATATCGCGTGTTTCCCAGTGAAGGTTCCCATGCCGATTTCGCATCCCGTTCTGATTTAGAGTTTCAACTGATCACTTATCTGAAAGAGCGTTACCAACTAGAACGAATTTCCACCGAAAGAGTGGTCTCAGGTATTGGCATTGCTTCAATTTACGAATTTTTACGCGACCAAGATCCCGCCCAAGAGTCGGCAAAACTGAGCGAAATTTATCAAATCTGGCAGCAAGAAATCGGCAAAAGCGAAAAAACGGTTGATCTGTCCGCCGAAGTTTCCCAAGCCGCCCTGGCAGGAAATGATTACTTGGCGGGTCAGACATTAAAACTATTTGTCGAAGCCTATGGAGCCGAAGCGGGGAATTTGTCCCTCAAACTTTTGCCCTACGGCGGTCTCTATGTGGCGGGGGGAATCGCGCCGAAAATTTTACCCCTATTACAAAATGGCAATTTTATGAAAGCCTTTAGTGATAAGGGTAGAATGCGGACTCTGATGGAGAAATTTCCTGTTTACATTGTTCTGAATGCTAAGGTGGGTTTAATCGGAGCCGCGATTTGTGCCGCCCAGCTTTAATTAAATTGTTATCATTTTTTAAGTTGCAGTTTTATTTTTGACGAGAAGAATTTAAAATACCTATGTCTTCCGAAATTCCTAATATTAGAGAAATTGAATTTGAGCAGACTCTCTCAACAATAGAGCGATCGCTATTAGCGTTAAAGGAACGCTATGGAGTGGTGCAGACTGCTGAAATTGAGCAAGAAAATTTAACAAAACACCGTCAAGAGATTGAAGCCCAATGGCAAGAAAATCAGTTACCTGAATTAGAACAGGAACTACAACACATCGATGAACAGTTGCAAGAACTCAGCGTCACCCTAGAAAGTCATTTATTGTCGGAACCCGCTCTGCAAGAGCTTTTCTGGAAAGGATTACGTCAGGGAATTTTAGGAGAAGCTTTTTGGCAAATTGTTCGCTTTGGTGGGGTGGGTCTGGTTCTCGGCTGGCTATTAAAATCCTGGGCGGGATAAATTAGTAGGATTATTTAATCAAAGATACATTATCGTTATCATTAATCGTAATAATAATTCCAAAAACACAGCTAATCTTAGGCATATTTTAAGATTTTATTTTATTGACATTTTTCAAAAATAGCAATTTCTTGTTCAGTAAGTCTGTAAAGTTCATAAATTAGGCGATCGCTTCTCTCCAATTTAAAAACGCGATCGCAAACGGTCTGTAATTCCTGTTTATTTTTTACCTTTTACCATGTAACGCTGAATAAAAACCATTTCTCACCAGAGTTCCCGCCGCTCCGATCAAGGGTTGACCTGCGGCAACTTCATCTCGACCCAAATCTCGGCCAAAAAAACAGATTTGACTGTTTAAGTTTCCTTCATAAAGTACAGGTTCTAAAGGATTTTTATGGACAGCTTGATAAATGGGAATATCAATCAGAAAACCTTCCCGCTCGGCTTCTTGGCGAATTTGATCAATAAGTGTGGCAATTGCTGACATAAGGCTCAGGTCAAAAAGTGAGCAATTCGTACCATAGCACGATTCTTCTTCTGATAAACTCAGATACTAATAAGCAGTAGAGAAATTCATCAATTTGACAGATATTTTTCAGGAGTTAGCGGAATATCGGCAACAGTTAGGCTTACCTCCCGCAGGAAGCGATGGCGATCGCGCTACTATTGCCAAGCTAGAAATTGACGGAAATAGCTTTTTTGGAATCAATTCTGGTAGTAATCCCCATCCCAGAAAGATTACAATGACCGTAAATCCGATTAGTCGCACCCATGCCGAAGCGGATGCCTTTCAACAAATGTTTGATGCTGGTATAAAAGGGGGTAAGGGTAGATTAATCGTTGATCGGGATCTTTGTCGAGCTTGTGGTCGCAATGGAGGAGTGAGAGGCATGGCTAGACAACTTGATTTGGAAGAGTTAGAGGTCATTAGTCCCAGTGGTTCCCAAATAATCATCCTAAAATGAGGTTAATTTATGTTTATTTCCAAGTTTTCCAGTGAAAAATGGCAAAATAATCAGAATAACGAAGTCTTACATCCCGCTCAAAATTGGCAAGAAATTGAGAAAGTTATTCGGGAATTAGATGGTAAGCATAGAACATTGGTGACATTAGAGACTGACGGGGAAGCTCATTTAGCGATCGGTGGTGGCCCTGATAAATTTATTGTTTATTTAACTTTTGATAATGAGGTTTTTTATTATCTTTGTGGTTTTGCCAAATCAAATTTAGAGGAAACTCTGGTAGTCGGTGGGCAAGAGGGTTTATATCCTGCAAAATTCTGTGTTGAAATTGACTTAATTCTTCAAGTTGCCAAAATATTTGCTGAATTTGGGGCAATGGATCAAACGGTTGTTTGGGAAAAAGAAGGCGTTTTAGAGCTAGTGTAACAAAAATTGTAATTTTCATGCTTTCAGTCATTTCTATCATAGACTTATTAAATCACTGCAACTTTCGTTGACTATCATGCTCTCTTCTATTGACAATCAGGTATTAGATCAGCAATTCTAAATTTGAAAAATCAGGAGGAATTAGCGGGGAGCAGAGGGTCAAATTGCTCAAGCATAAAATCAAGAAGGTGTTGCCAGTGATCAAAGACAAAATAAGTAGTAAGAGTGCGTAAGTCCGAAAAAAAACG
>JBEIFD010000462.1:0-3588 GCA_040382535.1 Merismopediaceae cyanobacterium | reverse complement strand
GTCCATTTAGCAACAACAATGATCACTAATCAATAAATGAGATAGCCATAGGCGCCTGATGTTTTGAGCAAAACAAATGTCACTCCTAAAACACCAACCCAAAAGATTATCGGTTTTCCCCATATTTCAGTAATTGTTTTGCTTTGCCATAACCAAACGGCAATCAGCGTCACGGTGGTCATAAACATGGCTAAGACTAATCCATGAGACATAAAAACATTTGGCCTATATCCTCCTAAACGGATGGATTGTGAAATACCAGAAGGATGAGCATAATAACCGTAAACCATACTATGGATTTGAGGGCTCATTTTGATTTCATAGAGAGATAGAGGAACATAGATTAATCCCCCTTTTAAGATGACAATGGCTAGTTCCTTGAGCCCAGAGAGATTGTTGAGATAAAGACGACCTAAAAAATAGGGTAATCCCCAGGTTGCACTTTGTTCTAAGGAAGCATTGAAGCCATCATAGGCTCCTAAATCATTGGTTAAGGAGGATAGCATCGGGCAGGTACACCAAAGTATCATCGGTATATCGATCCACGACCATTTAAATTGGTTAATCTTTGTATAGTCATAGATTAAGGTTCCTATCATAATCCCATAACAGGTTGCGACCATTCCTGTATAGTCGGGGATTAAAGGGAGCTTAAAGCCAGCTCGTTGGGGTAAAAAAAGTAATCCTCCAACAAAGGAGAGAATAATGGCTTTTTGAGAAGAATATCGGGTAAATAGGTATAGGGTAAGGGGTAGCCAGAGTAGCATGGCCAGTTGGGATTGGGGAGTCATTCTTTTAAATAGTTACGAATTAAAAATAGTTGAAGTTACCATAAACGCGATCACATTCCTAAAAATATCGAGTGATCTCCATTGAAGCTTTGGCATACCATGATATTCGCAAATCAAAGAAATGGGGGATTGTACCTGATTTTTTCTCAATCCTTCTACAATATTGTTAATATTTCTTCTATAAAGCGATCGCAATGCAACCCTTTGATATCTTAATCCTATCCAATGGCCCTGGCGAAATAACGACTTGGGTTCGTCCTGTGGTGAAGTCTTTGCGACAATTATTAGGCGATAATTCGACTGAGGTCAGAATTTCGGTGATGTTGTCCCCCTGTCCCCACGCAACAGGTAAGGAAGCCGCGATCGCCGCTAGTTATGCGGAAGTGGATCGGGTGCAGAGTAGTGAGCATTTTATGAATTTTCTGATCTGGGGGAAAACGGCTCAATCCTGGGATTGGAGAGAAAAAGGAGTCGTTTTATTTTTGGGCGGCGATCAGATTTTTCCGTTGATCATGGGCAAAAGATTGAAGTATCGAACGGTGATTTATGCCGAATGGGAAGCTCGTTGGTATCGTTGGATTGATGGGTTTGCGGTGATGAATGAACAGGTGCGTAAAAAAGTGACCGCTAGTTATCAAGAAAAAATGACCGTCACAGGGGACTTGATGGCGGATGTTCAGCAAATTAATCTTTCAACCAGTCAAACGGAACCAATTATTGGGATTTTACCTGGCTCTAAGGCGGGAAAATTAGCCCAGGGTGTTCCTCTTTGTTTGGCGATCGCCGAAAAAATTCATCAACAAAGACCCCAAATCCGTTTTGTTCTGCCCGTTGCTCCCACCTTAAATGTAGAAATCCTAGCGAGCTTTGCCGATCCTCAAATTAATTCGTTAGTCAAAAAAATGGGCGGAATCAGTGGCAAATTAATCCCAGGAAAAGAACCGATGATTCAAACTTCTGGTGGCTTAAAAATCGAATTAATAACGGAATTTCCCGCTCAAGAGATCATGAGTCAATTTTCTCTGGCTCTCACCACCGTTGGCGCGAATACTGCCGAATTAGGGGCTTTAGCGGTTCCGATGATGGTTTTATTACCCACTCAACAACTGGATGCCATGCGTTCCTGGGATGGATTACCTGGCGTTTTAGCCCGTTTACCCGTCGTGGGAACGGTTTTTGCCAAAATCATTAATGGTTGGATGATTAAACAAAAGCGTCTCTATGCTTGGCCGAATATTTGGGCAAAATCCGAAGTTGTGCCTGAATTAGTCGGGGAATTGCGACCTGAAGATGTGGCAAATCAAGTCTTAGATTGGTTAGATAATCCTGAAAAACTCGCTCAAATCCGCGATCGCCTCAAACAAGTCCGAGGCAAGCCAGGAGCCGCCGACGCGATCGCCCAACTCGTCCAACAGCAATTAATCAAGGGTGATCACTCACCATGAGTGACGGATCAGAAAAGCAAATCCCGACGCGATCGCCAAAAATTCAAGACCAATAAGCCAGGGGGAGAACCTGCAATGCTAAGATACCTCAAGAATAATGCCCCCTAATCCGCTAATCAAAACCCTATAAACGCTCCATGCCCTACTCAATAAATCATCTCCTTTCTTTTGGGAAATTTGCTACCCTTCCCCTAATCCTTGTTTTCTCCGCGACCTTGCCTAGTCAGGCCCAACCCCCTAGAAGTAATCACCTCATTGCCCAAACGAAACCCCAAACAAAACCCCAAGCCCAACCAACCCTTCCCCAACCTTCCGATCTCAATGAGGAAAATGCCGATCCCAATGATTTACGTCCTCTCAATCAATCAGAAAGTTTACTCAGTTTAGCGGGGGGGCAACGCTTGATGAATGAAGCAACCCAAGCGATTAATGCCGAAAAATACGATGTTGCCATTGATAAACTACAACAGGCTCGCAAAATTTTTAATCAACTTTCTAATTTTCATTTACAGTTAGCCAATAGTTTTTCAGGAATTGACCCTAAAGTTTTTGAATCTGAACGAAATCAAGCCCTAGAGACAGGACAGGTGCGGGATGATGCCACTTACAAACTCGCCCTGGTGCATCGTGCTAAAAATCAACCTGAATTAGCCGTTCCTCTGTTGATTCAGATTATTCGTTCTCAGAATCCCACCACCGAGCTAGGTCGCAAATCCTATCAACAACTGTATGAATTAGGTTTTGCTGATGTTCCCTTTGCCCCCGCCGTCCCCAGCACGACTCCCCAAGCCCCTGTGACTCAACCCCCTGTAACCCAACCTCCTGCGAATAAATAATCCGCGATCGCGATTGGCGTGAATGTTTAATCACCAAAAATCAGTGACAATAGTTCTCATAGTCCCTTTCTCTCTTTTTTTTCAATCTATGGTTACGCTTACTCAAGTAGAAACAAAGATCAAGGCGAAACTGCCTGATGCAGAAGTGATTGTCAACGATCTTAAAGGCGGCGGAGATCATTTGGAAGCGATCGTCATTTCTTCGGCATTTATCGGTCAAAGTTCCGTAAAACAACATCAACTGGTCTATGGTGCTTTAAAAGAAGAAATGAACTCTGGCGCGATTCATGCCCTGGCTCTCAAAACCTATACCCCCCAAGCCTGGGTAGAAGCAGGTCAAACCGTCTAGCGTTAAAATAAAAAAACAATCTTGTTGTTCAATACCTTTGCCAAAATAAAAGCCTGCAAAAATTTTGGCAAAACTCGCAAAATCCCCCACACATAGATGTTTGACTTGAAAAGTAACACTAAGTCTCAAACCCTTATAGTACAAAGGATACATTAAAAAAAACCTTT
>JBEIFD010000461.1:0-3594 GCA_040382535.1 Merismopediaceae cyanobacterium | reverse complement strand
TGGGATTATGTCTTTATTCCCTTTCTCCACGAAGATATTTTACCTGGCGAATTATGGGTTCCTGTTTCGGCTAAATTTTTAGGGGATTTTACCCTATCAGAAGTTGCCCGCGCCCAAATTCGGACAGCCATTCATTATCAATATATCCATCATCAACCTATTACTCAAATTCCTAATGCGATCGCCGCTTGGGACGAAGCCAAACAACTTAAAAAAGCGGAAGAATATCGTTTATTGTATGTGGCAATGACCAGGGCAAAACGTTTACTGTGGCTCTCGGCGGAGAAGAATGGCCCGTTTCGTTGGAGTACGTTTCAAGCGAATCAAAAAGGCAATTTACAGAAAAAAACAGTTTGTTCTGCGCTTGATGCCTTACAAACCCAATTTCCCCAATCTGTGATGGAACTTTGAATTTTCTGAGGAGATCGCAAAGCGGCACTGCGCGATCGGATGATTGAATCAAGAATCACCAATTTTTAGGTTGAAACTCAGAATTATTTAAAATTGAAACCGTTTCTCCTGCTTGAGATAACACAAACAAACCTTGACGATAGGCATATTTATCGGCTCCTTCTTCGATCTCAATCCCTGCGACGGCTCCATAGAGTTGCTTTTGAGAATATTCAGGAAAGAATGTCCGAAATTGCGCTAAATCTTCAATCAGTTCATTGATATCATCGACTCCTAAACTACTTTTCACTTTCACGATCAGAACATGATTTTCATTAGCCACCATGACATCAATTTCTAGGGTTTTGCCGTCTAGTCGTTTTTTGACCCGTTGACTAACCTGATAAGTGAGAATTCCTCTATTTAAAAACAACGTTTCACAAGTAGGCGCGACCATAGTTTGGACGAATTCACCCCATTTTCCGCCTAGATTGTCAATTTGTTTACTGACCTCACGGATTTGACGGTCTGTTTCTCGGAATTGCTCTTCTAACAGACGTTCTGTTTCTCGGAACCCTTGTTCTTTTTCGGAGGACGTTAATTCGGCGAGTAATTGCCACTCATCATCAGAAGTTGTTGACATGGTTGGGTTTTCTGTAACTCTTAATGTTCTCTATTCGCCTTTTGTGCTATCCATTATCTTTTTGACTACCAAAATAAAAACCTAATGCACTTCCTGCCAGGGTAACCTGAGATGTCCAGAGAATAGTAATCAGTTCTCGGTGCATATTTCTGCGTTCCTGAGATAACTCCTTCGGGTTCATAACATCCGCAATGATATAAACAGCAGTTCCTATCAAACTAGCCGTTAGCAAGCTCAACAATCCAACCGACAAAAGAGTTCTAGTCGTTTCTCGCCGTCCCTCTACAGATATCCTTTTTTCTTCTACCCTGACTTCAGTTTTGTCGGCATCTTTGATTTTTTCGACAGATCCTTTTGCAAAATCATCAAGACTAATGGGATTTTCAATTGAGGGTACAGTTTTAGACTGCTCAGAAGCATCCGAAGAATCAATATTAGACATCAAACATAAACCTCTTGAATTGCCATTTTAAGAAATAAAAACAGCTTTTAACTCTCCTCTGTTCTTTCATGTGGCACAACATATACAGGACGATATATAGGACGTTGACGTTGAACACCACGAGGAGGGCGACGTTGAACGCGAACCTGTCCCAAGTTTACCGACTTAATATCACTATTTCGAGTTATTTTTCCTCGATCTAACGTCCCGACAAATAACTCTTTCCCCTCTTCAGCCCTTTGTTGTAAATAGCCTGCTTGCAGAATCGCTTTTTTAAGAGCCGCATTAGGTGTTGTTCGGTCTTGGGCAGCAATGTTCCGAAGTATCGAAATTTCTTCGTCAGATAGATCAACAGTAAGAGTATGTATCGTCATAAACAATGACCTCGAAAGAGTTGGAGAATTGTGTGCTGATTTAAACATAACTAAGCCATGACCGATAGTATAGCTTTTTTGAAAGAAATTTTATAGGTAATTATGTTATGGCTATGTGACTTTAAAAACGCCAAAATTATCGAATTTTGACCCTAAAATAATTATTAAAGCGTTTTTTAGAAAAATTTTCCTTTGTTACTCTATCCTTTGTTACTCTATCCTTTGTTACTCTATGTTGCGATCGCGTTTTGAGACCGAGAAATTTGAGACAATCAGAAATATTGCTAACGCTCAGACTGCATAAGGAAAAAATCAGGAAATGAAATTAGCCTATTGGATGTACGCTGGCCCCGCCCACATTGGAACCCTACGGATTGCCAGTTCCTTCAAAAATGTTCATGCCATTATGCACGCCCCCTTGGGAGATGACTATTTCAACGTCATGCGTTCCATGCTGGAGCGGGAACGGAATTTTACCCCAGTTACCACCAGCGTGGTCGATCGCAACGTATTGGCCAGAGGCTCCCAGGAAAAAGTCATTGATAATATCACTCGTAAAGATGCTGAAGAGCATCCCGATCTCATTGTTCTCACCCCAACCTGTACTTCCAGTATTCTTCAAGAAGATCTGGCAAATTTTGTCAATCGCGCCCAAATGGAATCGAAAGGCGATGTGATGTTAGCTGATGTTAATCATTACCGTTATAACGAACTCCAAGCCAGCGATCGCACTTTATCCCAAGTAGTACAGTTTTATCTCGAAAAAGCTCGCAAAAAAGGCGAATTACCAGAAGGCAAAACGGAAACCCCTTCGGTGAATATTCTCGGAATTTCGACGCTAGGCTTTCATAATCAACATGATTGCACCGAATTAAAACGCTTAATGGCAGATTTAGGGATTACCGTTAATGCCGTCATTCCAGAAGGCGCATCGGTTCATCAACTCAAAAATCTTCCCCGTGCCTGGTTTAATTTGCTTCCCTATCGGGAAGTCGGTTTAATGGCCGCTCGTTATTTGGAAGAAAATTTTGGGATGCCCTACGTGGATATTACGCCGATGGGTGTGGTGGAAACGGCTCGTTGTATCCGTAAAATTCAACAAGTTCTCAATGCTCAAGGGAGTGATGTTAACTACGAAGATTTTATTAATAATCAAACCCTCTATGTTTCCCAAGCCGCTTGGTTTTCCCGTTCCATCGACTGTCAAAATTTAACAGGCAAAAAAGCAGTGGTTTTTGGGGATAATACCCACGCCGCCGCTATGACTAAAATCTTGGCGCGAGAAATGGGGATTCACGTTGTCCTCGCGGGAACCTATTGCAAATATGATGCGGACTGGTTCAAGCAGGAAGTCAGTGAATATTGTGATGAAGTTCTCATCAGTGAAGATAACGGGGAAATTGGAGACGCGATCGCCCGTTTGGAACCTTCTGCTATTTTTGGAACCCAGATGGAACGCCATGTCGGTAAACGCTTAGATATTCCCTGTGGTGTGATTGCGGCTCCCATTCATATTCAAAATTTCCCCTTGGGCTACAAGCCATTTTTGGGTTATGAAGGGACTAATCAAGTGGCTGACTTGGTTTACAATTCCTTCACGTTGGGCATGGAAGATCACCTATTAGAAATCTTTGGTGGTCACGATACCAAGGAAGTGATTACTAAGGGAATCTCTGCTGATTCTGATCTCGGTTGGAACAAAGAAGCCCAGGGGGAATTGAATAAAATTCCTGGTTTTGTACGCG
>JBEIFD010000460.1:0-3598 GCA_040382535.1 Merismopediaceae cyanobacterium | reverse complement strand
TTGACCTCAATAACTGGGAAGGAATAGTCTGAAGCTCAAACACACATTATGGAAATCCTGTCAATGCGTAAGTTCTGAAGGTTTTCTTACCTCATCCCAATTAGTCGAAGCCTTATTGGAGCAACATTGGCGTAAAAGCGGGTTTTGGGTAATTAGTGATTGATTTAAGGTGACCCAGAATTGAGTGAAGATGCCAGAGCGGTCTCTCTGGATTGACTTTAGTCATAGAAAAGAACTAACATAGATAAAGTAAAGATATATTATTTCTATCATAGCTTTTATCTATATATATGAAACAGGCCACTCTCCATCAATTGCAGATTTTTGCGGCGATCGCCCATTATGGCAGTTTTACCCGTGCGGCGGAAGAATTATTTTTAACTCAACCAACGGTTTCCCAACAGATGAAACAACTGACCAAGGCGATCGGCGTTCCACTCTACGAACAAATTGGCAAACGTATTTATCTCACTGATGCAGGCAAAGCGGTTCTGAGTGTCAGTCAAGATATTTCCCAACGCTTTAACGAGTTAGAAATGACTCTAGCTGATATCAAAGGGCTAAAACAGGGAAACCTGCGACTAGCGGCCATTACCACTGCCAAATATTTTGTGCCTCGTATTTTAGGCGTTTTTCGGCAACGCTATCCAGGTATTAGTATTTCCCTACAAATTGCCAATCGTCAACAAATTTTGGATCGTCTCAGCAATAATCTAGATGATCTTTATTTTATTGGTCAACCGCCAGAAGAATTAGACATTAATCTCCGTCACTTTCTCGATAATCCTCTCGTCGTGATTGCTCCCCGTCATCATCCTTTGGCACAGGAAAAGTTAATTTCTTTGGAACGCTTAGCCAAAGAACCATTGATCATGCGTGAGCCTGGCTCAGGAACCCGAATGGCTGTAGAAGATTTTTTTACGGAAAACCGTTTGCCAATGCGGGTAGAAATGGAAATTGGCAGTAATGAAGCCATTAAACAAGCGGTAGTCGGAGGTTTAGGCCTATCAATTCTCTCCCGTCACTCCCTTGCCCTGGAAGGTGCTCAAGGCCCTTTAGTGATCCTGGATGTGGAAGGTTTTCCTATTCAAAAACACTGGTATGTTATTTACCCCAGTGGTAAACAGTTATCAATTGTCGCCCAAACCTTTTTAGATTATCTATTAACAGAGGGTAGGGAGTCGGCTCAGAATTTTGTTAATATTGTCTAAATACTTCACAAAAATAGGCGATGGTCTTGCTCAACTAACTTAAATCGTTTAGCTTAACTCATTACGCCGTAACTTGAGATTATAAGTAACATTAATAAAAAGAATGAATCTAGAAGCCTTACAAGCCTTGGTCGAACAAAAATTGGTGACTGTTCAAAAACATCCCGATACAGAATTTTATATTTATAATTACAGCCCTTTGGTACAATACCAGCGATTGTGGAATGAAATAACGCTGATGACCAGGGGATTAATTTTGGATGCCGACGGTAATATCATTGCTCGTCCCTTTAAAAAGTTTTTCAATTTAGAAGAACATTCCCCGACAGAAATTCCCCAGGAACCCTTTGATGTATTTGATAAAGCAGATGGCAGTTTAGGGATTCTCTATTGGTTACAAGACCAACCTTGTATTGCCACTAGGGGCAGTTTTACCAGTGATCAAGCTTTTCATGCTACTCAATTATTACGCGATCGCTATAGCCATCTTTTTCCTAAACTAGAGCGAAATGTCACCTATTTATTTGAAATTATCTATCCCGACAATCGCATTGTCGTGGACTATGGAGAAATGGACGATTTGCTGTTATTAGCCGTGATCGACAATCAAACAGGTCTGGATTTACCCTTACCCACCGATTTAGGTTTTCCCGCCATTACCCACTATGATGGCATTCATGATCTGACTCAACTGAAAGCCTTAGAACAGGACAATAAAGAAGGTTTTGTGATTCGCTTTAAACATGGCTTTCGCTTGAAAGTTAAATTTTCAGAATATGTTCGTTTGCATCGTATTATTACCCAAACTTCTAGTACCGTAGTCTGGGAACATTTAGCCGCCGGAAAATCCCTAGAAGAATTACTCGAAAGAGTTCCCGATGAATTCTATGAGTGGGTTAAGCAAACTAAATTAGAATTGGAAGGAAAGTTTAATGCTATTTTAGGTGAAGCCCAAACTGCCCTTAAAATTTTTCCGACTCGGAAGGAATGTGCAGAATATTTTCTGACCCAAAAATATCCCCATGTAATGTTCCGTTTATTGGATCATAAAGATCCCGCAGAAGTAATCTGGAAAATGGTTAAACCGGCCTATAGTAAACCCTTTAAGATTGAAACTTAGTAATAATGTTAAACGTGATTATTTGTAAAGGCTTGCCTGGCTCTGGTAAAAGTACCTGGGCAAAAAAACTAATTGATGATCATCCAGGACAATATAAACGGATTAACAAGGATGATCTCAGGGCCATGTTAGACAATGGAAAATTTTCTAAGCAGAATGAAGATTTTGTGCTGGAGGTTCGCAATCAAATTTTGTTAATGGCCTTACAGCAAGGCAAACACGTTATCATTGATGACACAAATTTACACCCAAAACATGAAGCTAAAATTCGGGAACTAGTTAAAGGAATTGCGACGGTTTCTATTCAAGATTTTACCCATATTTCTGTTGAAACTTGCATTAAGCGTGACTTAAATCGTTTTGCTTCTGTGGGAGAAAAGGTGATTCGGGATATGTATAAACAATTCCTCGCGCCTAAACTAGAAACCTATCAATTTAAGGAAGGTTTACCCAATGCTGTAATCTGTGACTTAGATGGGACTTTATGTCTATTAAGAAATCGCAATCCCTACGACGCTTCCCATTGTGATCAAGATGATCTCAATCCAGTAGTTGCCTCTTTGTTAGTTGGAAAAACCGTTTTGTTGGTGTCTGGCCGAGAAGAAAAATATCGCGAACCAACTTTAAAATTTTTAACGAAATATGATATTCAATATCATGCTCTCTGGATGCGAGAAACTGGAGATAGGCGTAAAGATTCGATTATCAAAAAAGAAATTTTTGATCGTCATATTCGGGATGTTTACAATATTGAATTTGTGTTAGACGATCGCAATCAAGTGGTAGAGCTTTGGCGCAGTTTGGGATTAACCTGTTTGCAGGTAGCAGATGGAGATTTTTAATCGTTTCTCTATTATCGGGGAATTTCGTATCTCACGTTACAACTTATGGGCCAGCACCCAGTTGAAACTAGTATTAATTTCCCCCTAGACTCCCTAGCCACAATGCTGATCGCCAATTCAGTCTCATCTCCCATCGAGAGTGATAGCCGTACAAAGCTAAACCCGTTTCTTTCCTCAGAAGATCTGAAAATTTTGAACGAGCGTTCCAACCTTAAAGGAGGGCTGCAATTAACAGGTCATTTAGGCGTGATGATTACGAGTGGTTATTTATGGGCAACCAATCCTCACTGGTTTATCGCCTTTCCGGCGGTAGTCCTTTATGGCTTTAGTTTGGCAACAATGTTTGCAACTTTGCACGAATGTAGCCATCGCACAGCCTTTGAAAATAATCGTTTGAATGATGGAGTTGCTTGGTTGGCTGGCAT
>JBEIFD010000459.1:0-3604 GCA_040382535.1 Merismopediaceae cyanobacterium | reverse complement strand
CTAAATAACCAATCACGGGTTTTTCGATCGCGGAGGCAATATAGTCAGCCGCTTTCATTTCCCCATTACTATTGGGTTGACCAAGAAGCAGGATCACTTCTGTTTGTTCATCTTCTTCGAGAACCTGTAACCATTGCTCAAAATTAGAGCCAATGAGGCCATCGGTTCCCAGACTGACGACGAAGGATTGACCCAAACCCGCCTCGGTTAATTCACGGGCAATGTCATCGGTGAGAGCATCGCAGTGGCTAATAATGCCAACTTTTCCAGAGCTATAACTACTGATATCTAACGTCCCGACCGTCAACTTATCGGGAATCAGTAATCCCTGACTCCCTGAACCTAGGATAAACGTATGGCTGGTTTCTGCTTTTCTTAAAAGCGAGATCATGTCCAAGGGAGGAACCCCCGACGAAACAATAATCAATTGTTTAATTCCCGCCGCGATCGCTTCTAGGGCGGCATCCAACACTTCATAGGCGGGGTTAAGAATAACGCTCATCTCTATGGTGCCGAATTGATGGACGGCTTCTTCTACTAAATCAAAAATAGGAATATCTCCGAAAACTTCTCCCCCCTGACCCACGCTCACCCCCGCGACTAATTGGGTTCCATAGTCTTTCATCTGGGTTGCATAATAGGTTCCCAGGGGATGATTAATTCCTTGTAATAAAACTTTGCTGTCGGGTTGCCATTTCATAAAAGCGTACTATTTTAGATTTGAAGGTTGAGTAATGTGCGGTTCACTAAAATTAATTTTTAAGCATCAGAATCCACCAGGGAGAGGGTATCGGCAATACACTGTTCTAAAGAACTGTTCCAATAAATAGGTAGAGCGGAAACTTTTGCTTGAAAGGGTTCTAAATTTCCCTTGACTAATCGGATGACAATGGGGACGTATTCTTGGTTTGAATTTTCCTTCATCGGCGATCGCTCTCTACCGAGGGAATTTGCCCCCGTCGGTCGGGTCATGCGGTCATCACTTTTGGGTAAGATGGCGGGTTGGAGATGCTGAAAAATCACATCAGCGACAGTTTCCGATGTTTCGGGAGTCCCTAAAATATTAATAAAAATGACCTTTAGCTTGGGTAATTCTCTCATTTTTTCTAGGGCGAGTTCTAACTGATTTACGAGGGACAAACTTGGATGATTATCCTCTAAAATCAAGGCTCCTGCCAAATTTCCCTGCTTTTCTCGGATTAAATCCCAACTACTGAGAGCTAATCCATAACTATTACAAATTAAGCCAATTTCCCCCGATTTTATGTCGCCCTTGAGCCACCGTAGGGGAGAAGCAAAATTGAGTTCATGATTCGTCCATAGGTATAAATCGGGATGACGGGCGATCGCTGAATCATTGATAGCAATTTTGCCATCCAGGGCCATCACTTCCCCGTTATTTTTAACCCCTAGCGGATTAATTTCAATGATATCTAAATCAGCAGATAGAAAGAGATGATACATTTTTTCGACAATATCACTCACCACTGCAATCAGTTCCCCCGTTAGTCCCATTTTGACCGCCAGATGTCGCGCATGGAAGGCGGAAAAATCATCGGTCAACACGACCTTTTCCATATTTTGCAGGAGAGTATCCACATCCATACCGCCCTTACTAGAACCCAACAAAACAGGGCATTGGAGTTGATAATCTAGCACGATCGCTAAAAAGAATTCTGATTGGCTGTCGTAATGGGCTTCTGCTAAAATCACTTCTGGATATTCATTAGAAATGGGGAGATTGAAAATCGCTGAAGCCGCAGCGATCCCATCGATAGTATTTTCCACAAAGCGAATACCGCCTATCTTGCCCCGCCCCCCTGCTCGGACTTGGGATTTTAAAACGACTGGATAGGGAATGTGCAAGCGTTTTAACTCGCCAATATCGTGGATCGTTTGAGAAGGCAAAGTGGGGATGCCTACTTTTTGAAAAAGCTCTTTGGCTTGGTATTCTAGTAAATCCATGTTGGGTTTTGAATAATACTGGGGATCGTCGGTCAATCGTTTTAAATTTTTTGCTATTTATTTCTCCAAATTCCCTTTATCCTTAGATATAGAGAAAATCACTAGAGGGCCATGACAACTCTAGTCAGAGATTCGCTCAATTACACTTGATCTTACCTATTTAGTTTACAGGTAGTCTCTCACAATCAGGAATAAGTGTTATGGAGGAAACAGCTATTAGCGAAATTCCAGCTCTCGATCTGGGTCGTTTAGGGGAACAACTCTATAAATTTCTACTGTCGGACGCGATCGCTGCTAGTCCGTTGCAGGTTAATTGTTCTCTGTCGGAAGAAACGCTTATTATCATCATTCAATATTCCGAAACTCTGAAGCTACAAAAAGCGGCCACCTTTTCCTGTGTCCGAGAATTTTTAGATCGTCAAGGATCTTCCTCTTTATATCCTACCGAGATTTATCTAACGAGGGAGAAACCATCATCGTTTCTAAAAAATGGAACTGCTAACCAGGAAACTGAGGACATGAGGAGTATTCCTCGACAAAAAAATAGGGAAAGCTCACTAAAACCTCCCCAAACTAACAAATTATCCCTTTTTCAGCAAAATAATCTTCATTTTCCCATACTTTCTCCCCAAAACATCCCCGACTATTTTTCCACCAAAAAACTATTAGGATTAGGACTAGGCTTGGGAATTCTGGTCATGGGTCTGTATGGATTAAGCGATCCCTGTGTCACGGGAACCTGTCTTCCCTTGAGCCAAGCGAAAATTTTAATTAACAGCTCCTTACTTATCCTTGAGCCTGATTCATCTTCCAGTTTATTAGCGACAAAACAGAAATTAGGTGAAGCCTTATCCCAATTGCAATCTATTCCTTGGTGGTCTCCCTATCGCGTTCAAGCTAATGCTTTAGACAGTGAAGCTCAAACAATTTTGAGAGAGATTGACCTATTGAATGCAGCGATCGCATCGGGAAATCAGGCCACTCTTTTAATGCAAAAATCTTCCCTATCTATTCCTGAATGGCAAACCGTTCAAACCCTTTTAAGAAAATCCATCAAGCAACTTAAGCAACTGCCTGCCAACAGCCAATTTCAAGCTTTCGCGATCACTCAAAGTCAACACTACGAAAAATCCCTACGGGCAAACAATCAACGCCTACAGCAAGAACAACTCGCAAATACCATCTACGAAGAGGCAATGAAAATAGGTAGAGTAGCTAAAGTGCAAGAAAATATGGCCCAATCCATTGATGATTTTGATAAAATTTCTGCTACTTGGAAAAAGGCAATTCAATCGCTAGAAAATATTTCCCAAGGAACAACTTCCTACGATAAAACCTCAAAAATTTTAGATCTGTATGGTCAAAAATATAAAGCGATTGATGCACGGAAAAAGAATGAAGCATTAGCAAACCTAAACTTGCAACAAGCAATCCAAGAATCTCAAATTGCTGAAAAATCAGAGCAGTCTCAGCAATGGTCTTTAGCCATTTCTCATTGGAAAGATGCGTTAGTCTATCTCAAACAAATCCCTGACAATAGTTTCCAATCAACTAAGGCTAAATCTCTCTTAATTCAGTATAATCTCTCGTTAAATAAAGCTCAAGCAAACTTTAGAAACGCCAATCGACTACAATTAAT
>JBEIFD010000458.1:0-3626 GCA_040382535.1 Merismopediaceae cyanobacterium | reverse complement strand
TTCCATACCTTTTAATCCACACATGTAGGTATGGGTATTAAGAGATTGCATCAAATTCCACAACTCTTCAGCGTGTTCCGCGACGCGGTGTTGAATATACATCCGTCCGCCTTCGGGATTTTGTTGCTCACGGCTAATGGCATAGGTTAAACGGAAATTGTCGGGGAACTCGGCCGCTAATTTTTCTAGATCATCTTTATAAAGAATATTTTCAGATTTAGGAATCCCGAAAATTAACCAAGCTAGACCTTTAAATTTATAATCTTCGTGTTGTTCCTTAAACATCCGCCAGAGATAGGCACGGAAAGGCGCGATCCCTGTCCCTGTGGCCATCATGATCACCGTTGCATCCTCTTCAGGGGGCAAGAGCATTTCTTTCCCGACGGGGCCAGTAATATTGAGTTCATCCCCAACCTGGATATTGCAAAGGAAAGTGGAGCAAACACCATAGACTTTTTCTCCCGTATTGGGATCATCGTATTCTAACTGACGAACACAAAGGGAAACGGTCTTATCATCGCCAAAATCTCCATGACGGGTAGAAGCAATGGAATATAATCTCAATTTCTGAGGTTTACCCTTATCATCAACGCCAGGGGGGATAATACCGATACTTTGTCCTTCGATGTAGTGTAAGTCGCCACCAGACAGATCAAAGGTTACGTGCTGAACTTTACCAATGCCGCCCTCTGCTACCAGGGGATAATTTTCAATACATTTACCGACAAAGGGGCTATTAGGGCGATAAATATTGACGGGAACATTTTCATGCTTCGGTTTGGATTTTGCTTGCGTCATCTTTTTCGGGGGTTGAGTGGCTTCGCCTTGGGGTAACTCTGGACTCGCGGCAGGAATAGATGGGCTAGGCTGGGAAGCAAATTGGGATAAGGATAGAGGCGTATCACTCTCTAGGGGCTTAATACTGACAATTTTTCCGCCTAGACGAGTAATCCGACGCATTTCCTCGTTCATGCGCTTTAGGGGAACCGTTATAAAAACACTCCCACTACGGCGAATGGAATAATCAAGACCATCGCTCATCGTGTTTTGACTCAGACCGACGACTTCATAAACAAACTGACGATTACCGAAATCGCTTTGACCAGACAACGTTTTTACGTTATTGGAACCATACATTCTTGAATTCCTTCCTACTTTAATCGAAATTAAATGATTGATAGTATTATTTAGCCTACCATCGGAAGGCTCTTGATCTGGTAGGAAGTCGCGATCGCAGATGCCCCAAGATTTTGATCAAACGATATCAGGTTCTCCTTTGCCAAACTGCTAAACTGGCATCATTTTGTATTTTATAGTCTGGGTTGTATCTGCCCGATAGTGGATAAGTCTTGTAGAAGGGAATACCGTTCTGGTAAGATCAGTAGTCAATATCTAGAATTTAGCTGAATTTTATTTTCGGATCTTGCGGATGGTCGTCGCCGCGATCGCTTTTAGGGAAAACCCTTAACGTTTGTGGCAAACTCAACAAAAGATTCCTAAATTCATCATTTTTGGGCTGTCTCTCTTTGTTAGCTATTGTGAACACACAAGTATTTCTGTTTGAACTTTTGAGTTTTGATCCCCCCAACCCCCCTTGATAAGTGGGGCTAAATTCCGACAAGTCAACTAGTCTCCCTTTTTAAGGGGGATGCCGTAGGCAGGGGGATCAAACTTTTAGGGATACTAAGGATATGTGTGTAAACGGTAGCTTTGCGAGAGAGAATGCTTGTTTGCAGTTAAAACCAGGTTAACAAATCAGTTTTGCATTTAGAGGAAAGTTATGACCACTCAAACTGACAGCGTGGTTCTCATTGGCGTTGCTGGAGATTCGGGTTGCGGTAAATCAACCTTTTTGCGCCGTTTGACCGATTTATTTGGCGAAGAGTTTATGACGGTCATCTGTTTGGATGATTATCATAGCTTAGATCGCAATGGCAGAAAGGCGGCGGGGGTTACTGCCCTCGATCCCAAGGCGAATAATTTTGACCTGATGTATGAGCAAATTAAATCGCTCAAAGAGGGTCGCTCCATCATGAAACCCATTTATAACCACGAAACAGGATTAATTGATCCCCCCGAAAAAATTGAGCCGAATAAGGTGGTTGTCATTGAGGGGCTACATCCTTTATATGATGAAAGAGTCAGAAAACTGATTGATTTTAGTGTTTACCTTGATATCAGCGACGAAGTTAAGGTTAATTGGAAAATTCAACGGGATATGGAGGAACGGGGTCACACCTACGCCGATGTGATTGCCTCTATTAATGCGAGAAAACCTGATTTTACGGCCTATATCGAAGTTCAGAAGCAATACGCGGATGTGGTAATCCAGGTGTTGCCGACCCAATTGATCGATGATAAGGAGAGCAAGTTGCTACGGGTTCGCCTGGTTCAAAAAGATTCGGTTAAATTCTTTGAGCCAGCCTATCTCTTTGATGAGGGTTCTACCATTGATTGGCGGCCCTGTGGTCGTAAGTTGACCTGTACCTATCCTGGATTGAAGATGTACTATGGCCCTGATAACTTTATGGGGAACGAAGTTTCGATCCTAGAGGTAGATGGTAAGTTTGATAATTTGGAAGAGATGATCTATGTCGAAAGTCATCTGAGCAAGACGGGAACCAAGTATTATGGCGAAATGACCCATTTACTGATTAAACATAAGGATTATCCTGGATCAGACAATGGTACGGGTTTATTTCAGGTTTTAGTCGGTCTGAAAATGCGGGAAGTTTATGAACAGTTGACTACCAGAGCAAAAGTTCCTGCGATCGCGTAAACCAAAATGAATGATTGATCGTCTTTGAATCGTGGGAGTATTATTGGCTCTCACGGTTTTTTATTTGAGGAGGTAAGGCAATGTTTCAATTTTTGATTTTGACGATTTTTGTCCTATTCGGGGCGGTGGAATTGTTTCAATGGCTTAAGGGGGTTATGTTGCCTTTGCCGATCTATGTTTTAGCGGGGGCTTTTTTGGCGATCGCGTCTAATTATGATCGGGGTATGGGTTTATTGTTTAATCAGGCTCCTTCTAATGAAAATTTGATGCAAACGGCGGTGATTATTGAACCTGAACCGATGGTCTTAACTGCTGAGTCGATGGATACTGCTGAAGCATCCGTTAATATGGAAGAAAGTTAAGTTTAGGGTGAAAACTTTATGGAAACACCGTTAACGGTTGAGAAAGATATTAAAGATATTTTAAATAGCATAGACCAAAAATTAGATGATCTCAATAATATTCAGGTTAGTGTGGTAACGCTCACGACTAAAGTTGATCAATTAGAAGAAGAAGTTAGAACGATTAAGGATTTTCAATGTACCCAAATTTGGAGATTAATTTGGATCTTGGTTTGGACTTTGGTGGGGATTATCTCAACGATTCTTTTAGGCGCGATCGCTGTCTTTGTTTTGATTGCGTTACCGAATAAAGTAGTTTAGACTAAGAATTAAATTCACCCACGATTAGGATCATAAAAAAGAAAAAATATGGATAAGCAAGAACTCCCGATCAATAATCCTGCTGAAAGACTTTATGTTATTTTGACAAGAATGGCAGAAAATAATTCCCGTATGACTGTCATAGAAGCATTTTGTAATGCCATAGAAATGGATACTAATGTTGA
>JBEIFD010000457.1:0-3636 GCA_040382535.1 Merismopediaceae cyanobacterium | reverse complement strand
TACACTCGGCTGTCTACCGGGTAAAGCGGGTTTGAGTCCCGCATGGGTCGCCAATTAATAATGCGGGTATTGTGTAATGGTAAGACCTTAGCCTTCCAAGCTAATGATGCGAGTTCGATTCTCGCCGCCCGCTTTTTATTCTGACCATTCACAAGCCGTCAACCCATCAATTGTTTGTCATTATGTATAAGTGAGTCGGAAAGAGTTTCGGCCATTTCTGTCGCGAGTCACCAGTTGACTTATTCTGAAACTCTAGTATCCTACTAAATTAATATCGCGATTAAACCTAGAGAGAATTAGTTCCCCTTTTTAGTTAATCTATAATCTTTAGGCGTAGTCGTCCATCATCATCGGAGAGAGGAAGTAAAGACATCGTGTTTTCTAGCACTATAGGACAATCCAAAAAGGATCAACCCACGGCTTCCGAGCCGACTTTCGGCAAAGGTGTTATCAAAATAGCAGCAGGAACCGTTTTGGGGGTCGGGTTGCTCGGTAGTGCCGCGATCGCAGGGGGATTAGTCGGTCTGGCCATCAGTTTCCGTAATCTTCCCGATGTCCGTAGCCTCAAAACCTACGTTCCCGCCCAGACCAGTTATGTTTATGATGTCAAGGGGCGAGACTTGCTCAGTCTCCATGATGAAGCCCACCGAAAAATTGTCAGTCTCGATCAGATTTCTCCCAACCTTAAGCGGGCTGTCATGGCGATCGAAGACAGTAGTTTTTACTCTCACCAGGGAATTAATCCCAACAGCATTGGTCGGGCTTTATTAGCCAACTTCAAAAGTGGCGGAGTATCCGAAGGCGCATCAACCCTGACGATGCAATTAGTCAAAAATATTTTTCTTTCCAAAAAACGAGTCGTCACTCGCAAAGCCGCCGAAGCCGTCCTAGCCATTCGAGTGGAACAAGTTTTTGATAAAGATCAAATTTTATCCATGTATCTCAATAATATTTATTGGGGTAACAACAACTACGGAATTCAAACCGCCTCAGAGACCTATTTTAAAAAACCCGCCTCTAAACTTAATCTGGCTGAATCTGCCATGTTGGCAGGAATGATCCAAGCTCCCGAAGACTATAATCCCTTCCATAAGTACAAAGCGGCCAAAGAGCGGCAAGAAGTTGTCCTAGACCGAATGCAGTATCTCGGATGGATTACCCCCGCCGAAGCCGAAGCCGCTAAGAAAACTAAGATTATTCTGGGAGAGCCGACTGCTTGGAGAGGAAGTAAACTCCCCTATGTCACAGATACGGTTATTAAGGAAATTAAAGATCGTTTTGGTGACGAAACCCTGAGAAAAGGCGGTTTACGAATTCAAACGACGGTTGATTATGACATTCAGAAAAAAGGAGAAGCTGTTGTTCAAGATGCCTATAAACGACTGAGGGGCGGCTTAAAAGGCAAGAATTTACAGGTTGCCTTAGTATCAGTAGATCCTCGTACCCATTTTATTAAAACTATTGTGGGAGGAGTTGACTATGAAAAAAGCCAGTTGAATCGCGCACTCCAATCTCGTCGTCAACCTGGATCGTCCTTTAAGCCTTTTGTTTATTACACAGCCTTTGCTTCGGGCAAATATACCCCTGATTCAGTCGTCCCTGGCGGCGGAGTCAGAATTCGCGATGGAAGTAATTTTTACACACCTAAAAACTATGGTGGTGGTTATTCGGGCCCCATGTCCATTCGTAGTGCCGTTGCTTCTTCTCAAAATGTTCCTGCTGTGGTCGTTGGTAACAAAGTGGGTATTAGCAAAGTTATTGAAGCGTCTCGTCGCATGGGAATTAAGAGTCCGTTACAGGCCGTTGCTTCCTTGCCCCTCGGTTCCGTTGATGTGACCCCGATTGATATGGCTACTGCCTATGCAACTCTGGCCAGCAATGGTTGGTATTCGGAACCCACGATTATTTTGCGAATTACGGACAGTCAGGGAAATGTTTTATTGGATAATACGCCCAAGCCTCAGTTAGTATTAGACCCCTGGGCAGCCGCTAGTACTAGTTCTGTTTTAACTTCTGTGGTTAATGGAGGAACAGGAAAGGCCGCTTATTTAGGAAGACCAACGGCGGGTAAAACGGGAACAACAGATAATGAACGTAATGTTTGGTTTGTGGGTTATGTTCCTCAGCTTGCTACAGCAGTCTGGCTCGGCAACGATAATAACGCGCCTTTAGGGAAAGGAATCACAGGGGGACATTACGCGGCTCCCATTTGGCGTTCCTTTATGAGCCAAGCCGTCAAGGATTTACCCGTAGAATATTTCCCTGCTGCTTCTAAATTCCCACGACCCAAGCCTGGAAAATAAGTTAGTTCAACTGTTTGATAAATTTTTCAACTAAATTGAGGACAATTTGGGGGATTTCGTGGCCCATATTGAATTCGTGGTACTCAATCTTGGCTTTGATTTCATTGAGGGCATCACGAGTTTGTCGAGCGGCTTCGATGGGAACAACAAAATCTTGTTTTCCGTGAACCATTAGTATTGGGGGAATTGCTGTTTTCAGGAGATGGGGCTGAAAGTGCAGATAGCCACTCAAACTAAATAGTCCTGCCAAGGGTAGCTCAATGCCCACATCGAGGGTCATGGCTCCTCCCTGGGAAAATCCACCCAACACAGTACGAGAAAGGGGAACTCCTGTTTCTTTTTCTAAAGATAATAACCAATCTTTGAGGCGTTGACGACTTTCTGGCAAGCCGTAATGATCTGGAGTTTCTAGGGCATACCAGGCTAGTGCTGATGGGACTTCGGGATGGGGAAAGGGCGCGTTAGGGAATAAATATTGATAATTGGGTAAATCCATGACTTGAGCTAGGGGAGCTAAGTTATGGGCATCGGCTCCCCAACCGTGCAATAAAACCAGTAAATGGCCGGGGGGATTGCCATTGGAAGGCGGAACGGCGATCGCGGTGAGAGTCAGAAGATTATCCTCAATCTGGGTGATGATTAAACTCATTTTAGAAGAAAAACAAAAATCTTTTCCGCCGATCAAACATGAAATAATAAAAATCAAGCCCTTTTATCGGGGTCAAAAATTCTTCTCACTATAACCGAATGAATTCTCAAACAAAGATTGTTGTCCTAGACGATGACCCGACTGGCTCCCAGACTGTTCATAGTTGTCTTTTATTAATGCAGTGGGATGTGGAAACCCTACGCCTGGGACTGCGAGATCAGGTTCCGATTTTCTTTGTTTTGACGAATACCAGGGCTTTAACCCCCGAAAAGGCAACTGAAGTAACTCGTGAAGTTTGTCGGAATCTAAAACTGGCCTTGGCGGCAGAAAATGTTCAAGAATTTTTGATCGTTAGTCGTTCTGACTCTACCCTACGCGGCCATTATCCTATTGAAACTGACGCGATCGCCGAAGAACTCGGAAGCTTTGATGCCCATTTTTTAATTCCCGCCTTTTTTGAAGGAGGTCGAATGACCCGTAATAGTATTCATTATTTAATGATTGATGGCATTCCAACTCCTGTTCATGAAACCGAATTTGCGAAAGATTCCGTTTTTGGTTATCACCATAGTTATTTACCCGATTATGTAGAAGAAAAAACCAAGGGCAGAATTAAATCCCAACAAGTTAAACGGTTTCTATTAAACGATATTCGTAAAGGTTGCTTACCCGAACTCTTGGACT
>JBEIFD010000456.1:0-3639 GCA_040382535.1 Merismopediaceae cyanobacterium | reverse complement strand
GACTTAACGGCAAAAGGAGGGCTGATTGCTAACTTTGGGATTGATCCATCGGGAGACCCCGTTGACTATGCGAAACAGGAGTTTGAGTTCAGTAGCGATGGTGGTACGACCTGGCAGGCGGCTACCAATGGGACAGACGTAACTTTTGCAGTGGGACAGACTGCTCTCAAGGTTCGTTTAGCTGTTAACAATGATCTTGCAGTAGAAGGATTTATCCCTGAAAAATTGACTCTAGCCGTCGCGGACGTGTTGTCGGGAACGATCGATGACTACACTCCTGGCCTAGGGACTCCTGCACTAGGAGTAGGTTCAATTTTTGACAATGATAATAGCTTATCTTCAGGATCGCCCATTTCTCTGTTACCTTTCAGTTTCGTTCGACTAACGGGGACTCATGTTTTTAACTTCAATGGGCTTGATGGAGGATTGGGGGATGTTAACGGCGATCTCCTTGGGTTTACGATGGTTGATCCAACTCCAAGTCCCAATCATGCCATCCCTGCATCGGGTGTTATTGGTTATTTGCCCCAACAACTAGATGTTGATCCTGTTAGTGGTGTTCTTAAGATTACAACGACTCCAGGAATTCAAGTTTCAGCTAATAACAGCCTCGACAATGCTCTGGGGGTAGGACTGAATCTACCCAGTAAATCGATTACATTGCAAACAACTTTGCTGAATTTGCCTAGCCCCGTAGGAGGTTACGCTCAGGCAGGACTTTGGTTTGGTAAAGCTGACGGTGGTGGCACAGGTAGCAGTCAAGATCATTACATTAAATTGGTCGTTCTCTCTGATATTGCGGGCAATTATTTGCTACAAGCTTTAATGGAGGAAAATGGTGTAGTTATCGCGGAACAAACCATTGATATTCCCGATAACCTCTCTTCGGTAACACTAAGCCTATCGATTAATCCCGTCAACAGAACAGTCATTGCCCAATACAGTTTAGCAGGCGGAACAAATCAAACTCTTACGACTTTTAATAACGTACCTAACGAATGGTTTAGCTTTGATCAAGCGGGAATTAATCCTCTGATTGCGACCCGCAGTTTTGGTGGTATTTTTGCCACAAATCGGAATGCGAGTTCTCCTGAAGTCTTTTCCTTTGATAATTTTTCGGTTACAGAAGAAACTGCACCACCACCACCACCAAATCCGATTAGCTTTGATCGTTGGTCTATTCCTGTTAATAATCCGACGGCGATGGCTGTGGGTCCAGATGGACGGCTCTATGTGGCGACTCTGCTTGGTACGATCCATGCTTTCACTATCAATTATCAGAATCGAACCTTTACTGACCAAATCATTAATACGATTCGTACCAGTGAAGGTGGCAATCGCCTAACACTAGGAATTACGATTGACCCTGACTCCACTCCCGACAATGTTATTCTCTGGGTTTCTCATTCCAGTGGTTCTCTCGATAATGGCGGCTTAAATTCGGGTAAAATTTCTCGTCTTTCAGGCCCTGATTTTACTCAAAAAATTGATGTGATTACGGGACTACCACGGGCGATCGCCAATCATGGGACGAATGAAATAAAATTTGGCCCAGATGGGAAACTATACATTTTTCAAGGGGGTAATACTGGAGCAGGAAGTGCGAATAATGTCCCTAGCGAATTTGGTGATCGACCTGAACAAGTCCTTTCTGCCGCCGTCTTAGTTGCCGATATTCCCAAATGGAAGGCAAACCCCGCCAATTTTAGTGGCGATGTCGCATCCCCGTTAGGTGAATTTGTTGATCAGTTTTATGCCCGTAAAGCTCAGGAACTTGGTCGCCTCTACACAGATGTGCTGATCTATGCGTCTGGACTGCGTAATTCTTACAGTGGTGTTTTCCATAGCAATGGTTATTTATATGCGCCAGATAACGGTTTGGGTGTTGAAGGTACCGTGCCTCCTGTCCCTCGCTTAGGGAGTCCGACTGATCGCACGAAAACGACCCTCCTTGGAGAAGATCCGATTGATAATCCTGGCATTCAGCCCGATTTGCTTTATCGAGTTGTTCAAGGCGGTTACTATGGTCATCCCAATCCCTATCGAGATGAAATCGTTTTTAAGGATGGAACTTTCCAAGGATTACAGCCCCCTTCTAACTATCAGCAACCCTTTTATACTTTAGGTTTCAATAAATCTACTAATGGCATTATCGAATACACCGCTAACAACTTCTTTGGACAACTAAAGGGCGATCTACTGCTCACCAATTTTTCAACAGGAGATGACCTTACTCGACTAAAACTGTCATCCGATGGTCTATCGGTTGTCAACTCCTCCTCTTTAATCGGCGGATTTGCCGATCCTTTACCTATCGAAATGGTACCCAATGGATCAATATTTGTCGGTGAACTTAATGGAGGCGCAGTAACAATTCTCGACTCTCTAGGGATTTGGCGGACTGATTTACCCAAGGCTCCCCAAGCCATTTTAGATGCAGGAAGCGCAGTACTCGATGGCAATCTATATATAATTGGCGGCAAAACCAATGTCAACGGTACCGCAAATCCTATTAGTAGTCTGTATGTTTATCGTCCTAACAATCCGCTAATTATCAGTGATGATGTATGGACACAAGGATTAGATCTGTCAGGCCCCGCCGTTGAAAATCCTGCCGTAGCCGCTTTTGGGGGACGAATTTACGTTTTTGGGGGATCGACTGCTGTTTTTTCAGGAGCGGTCAACAATACGACTGTTTTTGATCCGAGTAATAATGTTTGGACGACGCTTGCTCCCATGCCTCTTGCCACTGGAGGAGCAACTGCCCAAACCCTAAACGGTAATATTTACGTTATAGGAGGAATGGATGCAAATGGAGCGTCCCTCGACACTGTTCAAATTTATCATCCAGATACCAATACCTGGAACATTGCTCCATCAATGATGACTCGGCGCGACAATGCTGGATCGGCAGTTCTTGATGACCCAACAACGGTGGAGATCGATCCGAAGCTTTATGTCTTTGGTGGTCGAACCCAAAATGCAGATGCTTCCGTTGTGAATCCGACCCTGAACTCAATGGAGATTTATGATCCGTTAACAAATCAATGGTCTTTTGGGACACCAATGCCCACTGGTCGTCCTTCAATGAGCGTAGGCATTCTCAATAACAAAATTCAAGTTATTGGTGGTGAAGCAACAACGAATGGCGCGACGTTTAATCAAAACGAGGAATATAATGCCCTGACCCAGACCTGGCGATCGCTTCCTTCTATTCCAACGGGCGTTCATGGAGCCGCTTTTGGAACCATTGATAATGTCATCTATATTGCAGGAGGAGGCCCAGTTGCGGGTACGTCAACAACCGATGCGGTACAAGCTTTTACTTTCTAGCCTGAAGCTGAAGGAAGCATTAAACCAGTACAGATTTATTTTGCTAAGACTAATATTTTATCAGTTGAACCGAGCTATTTGACCTCAGATAGCTTATTTCATCAAAAATCAACTGACTTTTAAGAGCTATTTAATGCTCTTTTTTTATTGCCATTTAAAAATTCTTTATAAAATCCACAATTTAAAAAAATGATTGAAAAAATTACCCATCATCATCAACTACTGGCACTGATCGTTTCCCATCGATTTAATAAGCCAGGCATTCATTTTTTCTCTCCCGATGATCTCTCCCAGCAGTTGGCGTAT
>JBEIFD010000455.1:0-3640 GCA_040382535.1 Merismopediaceae cyanobacterium | reverse complement strand
TTTACGGAAAAACATACATCAAACATCGTCTTTTGTACCTTCCAATGAGTGTTATTGAGCGAAAAACACGCCATTAAAGAACTTTTGAACGGGATTCAGGAGGCTCAAAGCCTTATTCTCTCGTAGCCACAAACTCATGCGGAACTAGATTTATTGGAGACAGTATTAGTCTCAAAATTTGCCCAATTAAGTTGAGAGGAGATTCAATCAGTGTTTTTACTTAGTGATCTTAAACAAACACGAGTTTATCAAGAGGCCAAACAGGAAGGCAAACAGGAAGGAAAGCAGGAAGGGGAAGTGCAGTTACTAGTTCGTCAGTTGTCTAAACGATTTGGTCAGATTGGCGATCGCCGTTTACAGGCAATTAATAATCTTACAATCGAACAATTAGAAAATTTAGGCGAAGCGTTGTTAGATTTTACAGATTCTATGGAACTGGATAGGTGGTTACAGTCTCACATTTCAAATTTCTAGTTCGTAATTATCCTTAATTATCTTGACAATATTGATTAGTTTGTGTCACTAAATCCTGTTCCTTCTTACCGATTTGTTTCACCTGATCCTGAGCTAACTTAGCAGTGGGAATATCCTTAGTTTCTAAGGCTTTAACAAAATTACGAGTTGTTTCTGCATTTCCTTGATAAACATCTGCTAGACCCTGCTGATATTCCGTTAATTTAGGATCTTTTAGCTTCATTTTTTTTAGTTTTTCTGATGCTTTTTCAAAAGCATCTGCTACTTCTAAAACTGTTTTAATATCTTTGGTTTCCCTATTTTTGGCACTTTCTTCGGCCATTTTTTTTGTAATTAAAAAAATCTTTTGGCATTGAGATGTTGTCGTTTCAGCACAACTCCCCACTAAAAACGCGATCGCGGGAATGAGGCAGAATAAAGAAACGTATCGTTTTTGTTGACTATTCATATTTCTGATCAATTTTTATTTTAAATTACTCTTCTTCTTTTGGTTGGGTAAACGTAAATCGGGCGGATTTCTGGGCGATAAAATTTCATTTAAACTGCGTAATTGTTCGACAGTTCCCAAACAAATCAAAGAATCTCCTTCTAACATCAAGGTATCTCCCATCGGCCCAACGATTAGATTTCGGTCTGCTCTGCGAATGGCCAAAACTAATGCCCCTGACTGCGATCGCAATCTAGCTTCACTCAGAGTTTGACCAATATAATTGCAGGTTTCGGCCTCGATGCGGAATTCTTCCATATAAAAAGAGCGATCGGCTCCCGTTAAAATGCCATCCACGAAATCCACCACTTGAGGTCTGAGGGCGGCGGCAGCCAAACGTTTTCCTCCTGTAATGTAGGGAGAAACCACTTCATCGGCTCCTGCTCGTCGTAATTTTTTGACCGCTTCTTCCGTACTGGCCCTGGCGATCGCGCGAATTTGAGGATTTAGGGTTTTGGCCGAGAGAACCGTGTAGAGATTTTCCGCATCCGAGGTTAGGGCCGCCACAATACAGATCGCCTGGTCAATTTTCGCCATTAATAAAAATTCATCCAGGGTTGCATCCCCCACAATCACTTGATAGCCTAGATTTTTGGCTCTTTCTACTTGGGCCGCATCGGAATCAATAATCACAAAATTAATGCTTTCTGTTTGAAATTCTGCCGCAATTTGACAGCCCGTCCGCCCAAAACCGCAAAGAATGTAATGATTGGTCAATTTTTCTAACACTCGTTGCTCCTGCCTTTGTTGAATACTTTCTTGAAAATATCCCTGAATAAATGCTTCTGTAAAGCGATTGACCATATAACCAATCGTCACTACCCCCATAAAAATTAAGACAATGGTAAATAGACGCGCTCTAGCATCTAGGGGATGAATTTCTCCAAAACCAACCGTTGCCAAAGTACTGGTTGTCATGTAAGCCGAATCCACCCAAGTCCATTTTTCTACAAAACGAAACCAGAAGGTGCCGAGAACAAATACCCCGATAAAGGCAATGATTCCCCCCAAAAACTCTTGATGAAAACGACGAATTTGCTGGTCTCTGGTATTTAGCATTAGAGTTAATGTCTTGATCTCATGAAAATTCGTCCCGAAAGGGTATGACTCGCTTTAAGATCAGAGTATAGTTTTTAGCTCGAAATGAACAACTTTTTGCCTAAATTCTGGATACAATTTTCCAAAATCTATATCGCAACTTCAATCAGGAGTTAATTGTGAGTCCAACAACGCTGCTTGATCATCCTGGGGTTTCCCCTGAATCTACCGCTTCTCGTTCTTTTAATCAAGAGGAGTTTAATACCTATGTCATGAATACCTATGGACGGTTTCCCATCGCGATCGCCAAAGGAGAGGGTTGTCGTCTTTGGGATACCACAGGGAAAGAATATTTAGATTTTGTGGCAGGTATTGCGACCTGTACTTTGGGTCATGGCCATCCCGCCCTAGCCAAAACGATTTCAGAACAAATTCATCAATTACATCACGTTTCTAATCTCTATTACGTTCCTGAACAGGGAGAGCTTGCTAAATGGATTGTCGAGCATTCCTGTGCCGATCGCGTCTTTTTTTGTAATTCGGGAGCCGAAGCCAACGAAGCGGCCATTAAATTAGTTCGTAAATATGCCCATACTGTCCTAGATTTTTTAGAGCAACCCCTTATTTTAACTGCCCACGCCAGTTTTCATGGTCGGACATTAGCCACCCTAACCGCAACAGGGCAACCTAAATATCAAAAACATTTTGATCCCCTGATGCCAGGTTTTGCCTATGTTCCCTACAACGACATTGGCGCGATCGAGAATGCTGTGACTGATCTCGATGAAGGAAATCGTCGAGTAGCGGCCATTATGCTAGAACCTCTACAGGGAGAAGGGGGCGTTCGTCCAGGAAACGTGGAATATTTCCAACGCCTGCGTCAACTCTGCGATCAGAATGATATTTTATTGGTCTTTGATGAAGTCCAAGTCGGAGTGGGTCGGACGGGCAAACTCTGGGGTTATGAAAATCTGGGCGTTGAACCCGATATTTTCACCAGTGCCAAGGGTCTAGCGGGCGGTGTTCCCATTGGAGCCATGATGTGCAAGAAATTCTGTGATGTGTTTGAACCTGGAAACCATGCTAGTACCTTTGGCGGTAATCCCCTCGTCTGTGCGGCAGGGTTAACGGTATTGAAAACTATTGAACAGGATCACCTACTGGACAATGTCTGCGATCGCGGTGAACAGTTGCGATCGCGTCTTAAGGAATTGGCGACCAAATATAGTCCTTTATTTACCGATGTTCGGGGTTGGGGATTGATCAATGGGATGGAAATTAGTGCCGATAGTGATATCACTTCTATTGAAATTGTCAATGCCGCTTTAACGGAAGGTTTATTACTCGCCCCTGCTGGCCCCAAGGTTCTGCGGTTTGTGCCGCCGTTGATTGTCTCGGAAGCCGAAGTCGAAAAGGCTATGACGCTTCTGGATAAGGCGATCGCCAAAGTTAAAAGCTAAAACCAAAACTTCAAGAACCGCTTAGTCAAAAACTCAAAATAACCAATACCTTTGCCAATTTAGTCCAGAGAGTAGAGAAGACTTTAACGGTAAACTTTCTTTCAAGCGAGGCTTGGCAAAAGTAGTAATCCTAAAAAATTCCGTTAAGGTTTTCCGAAAGGTTTTTTTTAATGTATCCTTT
>JBEIFD010000454.1:0-3647 GCA_040382535.1 Merismopediaceae cyanobacterium | reverse complement strand
CTATTGGCGCGGAGATTCGAGCAAGGCACAATTGCAAAGAATTTATGGAACCGCCTGGGAAACCCCTGAACAGTTAGCCGAATATAAACGCCGCAAAGAAGAAGCTTTAAAACGGGATCACCGCAAATTAGGCAAACAATTAGGATTATTCCTCTTTTCCGATGATGTGGGGCCAGGACTACCGCTTTGGACTCCCAAGGGAACCGTTATTCGCACTTTATTGGAAGACTTTCTAAAACAGGAGCAAATTAAACGGGGTTATTTAGCGGTTGTCACGCCCCACATTGCCAGGGTTGATTTATTCAAAACCTCTGGTCATTGGCAAAAGTACAAAGAAGATATGTTCCCTATGATGGCGGAAGACGCAAAATCTGCTGAATTGGAGCAGGGATTTGTCCTAAAACCGATGAATTGCCCGTTCCATATTCAAATTTACAAAAATGAATTGCGTTCCTATCGGGATTTGCCGTTACGTTTAGCAGAATTTGGGACGGTTTATCGCTATGAACAATCGGGAGAATTAGGCGGATTAACCCGTGTACGGGGCTTTACGGTGGATGATTCCCATTCATTTGTCACCCCTGAGCAACTAGATGGGGAATTTCTCAGTGTTGTGGATTTAATTCTGACCGTTTTCAAAAGTCTGCAACTCAAAAATTTTAAAGCTCGTTTATCCTTCCGTGATCCTGAATCGGATAAATATATTGGATCTAATGAGGCTTGGGAAAAGGCAGAAGGGGCGATTCGTCGAGCAGTGCAGACCCTGGGCATGGATTACTTTGAAGCACCAGGGGAAGCGGCTTTCTATGGCCCAAAATTGGATTTCATTTTCCAGGATGCCCTAGAACGGGAATGGCAACTGGGAACGGTGCAGGTTGATTATAATTTGCCCGATCGCTTTGATTTGGAATATACGGCCAATGATGGGTCTCGCCAGCGTCCTGTAATGATTCACCGCGCCCCGTTTGGTTCTTTGGAACGGTTAATTGGTATTTTAATCGAAGAATATGTGGGAGATTTTCCGCTTTGGTTGGCTCCTGTTCAAATTCGTTTGTTACCCGTGAGTGATGTGCAACTGGATTATGCCCAATCGGTGGCCAGTCAACTGCGATCGCAGGGAGTTCGGGCAGAAGTCGATACCAGTGGGGAACGCTTAGGAAAAATGATTCGTAATGCAGAAACTCAAAAGATTCCGATTATGTCGGTCATTGGGGCAAAAGAAGCAGAATCGAATAGTTTAAGTGTGCGGACGAGAGCTTCTGGGGAATTAGGCATGATTGCGGTTGATGAGGTGATGGAAAAAATTCAAGCCGCGATCGCCAATCACACTAATTTCTAGTTATTTCTGCTGAATGAAGTGGGGCAACCGCCCCATATTCTGGGATCTGTCCCTAACATAAACATACTTTTTCCGACTTTTTCCGACTTTTTCCGACAAATTGATTGTGAATTGAAATTTTCACTTAATCAAGACCCTACTTTTTCCTCTTGTTCTATTAATGGGAGTTTAGTTTAATACAGACAGGAACTTTCAGCATTATTGAAGGTTGTTTAGGTCTTCTACCTTGTATTTTTCCTTCTTCCTAAAATTCAGCGAAGAAGGGAAAATTTTTTGTTGTTTTTCAGTAAAAACACTGATTTTTTTTCTGTAAGTCACTTTGTTTAGAGTATCCGAAAAAGACAAGTCAGTAATATTACGGAAAAATCAAAAACCTTTCGATCTGTTTTAAGAAAAATTTCTCTGATGTTTACAATACTCTTTTACCCAAGGGTCTGATATTCAGCTAATAGGGTGGGGTTAATGGTGAGACTGCCAGTTTACGTGGGTCTTAGCTACAATCAAGCAATAAAAATATACTATGCTCAAACAAAATTTTAGAATTTTATTGGATTTATTTTCATCTTAAACGCTATTATTTTAATTACCCCGCAGAGTTGGAATCCATTAAAACTTTCATAATGCTTGCATTTATTTTTTTGACCACTACTCTAAGAATATACTAAATTTAAAAAAAACAAGTCTTTAATCAGTAGGAAAAAAAGTTTATTTTCTAGAAGTATTGGTTAATAAAAAAATATTTCTGATTGAATAAAGTAGTTTAAATTGAGCTTTTTTAAAAAAATGGAATTATTTAACCCAGAAGATTTTCTTATTCTTATTGTAGATGATGTTTCTAGCAATATTCATCTCATTACTGAATTATTGGAAGGTCTTGGTTATGGAACAACTTTTGTGACGGCGGGACGAGATGTGATGGATCGAGTGGAGTCGGCCCGTCCCGATTTGATTCTTTTAGATTTTATGATGCCTGAAATTGACGGATTAGAGGTTTGCTCCCGTTTAAAGGCTAATCCTAAAACGGCGGATATTCCCGTGATCTTTCTGACAGCTAGTAACAATAAAATCCATCTTTTACAAGCCTTTGAACGGGGAGCGGTGGATTATGTCACCAAGCCCTTTAATCCTCCTGAATTACTGGCGAGGGTCAAAACCCATCTGGAACTGAAACAAACCCGCGATCGCCTGGCGCAAGCCTTAATTGCCCAACAAAAAACCGCAGAGGAACTGCGTCAAGCTGACCAAGCCCAGACCCAATCCCTCGAAAAGGAACGGGCAATGCGCCTTCAGTTAGCAGAACAAAACGAAGAATTAGCGATCGCGACTCATACCGCCGAAGCCGCTAATCAAGCCAAGAGTGATTTTCTGGCAACCATGAGTCACGAAATTCGCACGCCCATGAATGCCATTATCGGAATGACAGGCTTGATGTTAGATACGGCCTTAAATTCCCAGCAACAGTATTACACCGAAGTCATTCGCAACAGTGGAGAAAATTTGCTGACCCTGATCAACGATATTCTCGATTTTTCCAAAATTGAATCAGGTAAGCTAGAACTTGAAGAACATCCTTTTGAAATTTCCCTGTGTGTAGAAGAAGCCCTAAATTTAGTCATTCCCAAGGCAAGTAACAAAAATTTAGAGTTAGTTTATCGTTGCCATCCACAAGTGCCACGCCTGGTGGCAGGAGATGTGACCCGACTTCGACAAATTTTAGTCAATTTATTGAGTAATGCGGTCAAATTTACCGAACAGGGCAGTGTAACGGTTTTTGTTACTGTTGTAGAGAGAGAGGAAGCAGAAAATTCCTATACTTTGCAGTTTGCCGTTCAAGACACGGGGATTGGTATTACGGCCGAGCAACAAAATTCTTTATTTAAGGCATTTAGTCAAGTTAATACTTCCATTACCCGCAAATATGGTGGAACAGGGCTAGGTTTAGCCATTTCTTCTCGTTTGAGTAAAATTATGGGGGGAGAAATCTGGGTAGAAAGTCGAGGATCAGTGGCAGGCAATGTGCCGAAGCATTGGATCTCGGAGAGGGCGGAGGATGCTCCTGGTACGACTTTTTATTTTACAATTCGGACTAAAACAGCTAATGCTGAAGATTATTTAGAACCTACAACCGAAAATGGGGAAAAGCTATCCTTAAAAGGTTATCGAATCCTGGTGGTAGATGATAACACGATCAATTGTCATTTTCTGGATGAATGGTTAAAAAAATGGGAAGTTGAAACAACAATTACCCAATCTCCTGATCAAGGGCTGGAATGGATCAAGTCAGGTGAATCTTTTGATCTCATCATTG
>JBEIFD010000453.1:0-3658 GCA_040382535.1 Merismopediaceae cyanobacterium | reverse complement strand
GATTATCAGATTTTGTCCCTCTGAACGATTACCAATTATTAGTGGAAGGGTCAGATGATCTGCACGTTATTCGGGCATTGCGAGGTCGGTATAAAATTTCTGAAGAGTTATTTTCTATCGAAATTCCTGCTGATCCAACATCTTTTCAAAAAGAAAATAAAGATGAAGGTGGTAAAGAATTACTTTTGAAGATCTTACCCACTACATTAAAAGAACCTAATCTAGAAACGCTGGGTATTATCCTTGATGCTGACGAAGACTTACAAGCCAGTTGGGAAGCTGTTAGGAACAAATTAATGGGATTTGGGTATCAAAACATTCCTAAATATCCACTGCCAGAAGGATGGATTTATTCACAGTCAGAATTCCCCAAAATTGGTGTCTGGTTAATGCCCAATAATCAACTACCTGGAATGTTAGAAGATTTTGTTCAATACTTAATTCCTGAGAATGATTTATTATTTCCCAAAGCTGAACAAATTATTCAAGAAATTGAAACAGAGAATCTTCATCAATATAAACCTTCCTACCGCGCCAAAGCATTAATTTATACTTGGTTAGCTTGGCAGAAGAAACCAGGTAAACCAATGGGACAATCTATCACCGCTAGGGTTTTTCAAGCCGATACCGCGATCGCCGCTAAATTTGTGGACTGGCTAAATCAATTATTTAATCCAATAGACCAATAAAGCTTATTTTCTGATGTTTAGTATCTGTTTATTCGTCCTCATGATGAGTGAAGAGCTTGGAGAGAAAGCCAATCAAGTTTAGTGCTATCTCAAAACTTCAAAAAAAATATTACGAAATGTAACGTATAATAACCAAAGTGATTTAATAACGCGGAGACACAAAAACTATCAATGCGAGTTGCGATCGCCGGAGCTGGATTAGCGGGCTTATCATGCGCCAAGTACTTAGCCGACGCAGGATTTACCCCCATCGTATTAGAACGCCGAGATGTCCTGGGTGGCAAGATAGCCGCTTGGAAGGATGAAGATGGAGATTGGTATGAAACAGGCCTCCATATCTTTTTTGGAGCCTATCCCAATATGTTGCAGTTGTTTAAAGAATTGGACATCGAAGATCGTTTGCAATGGAAAGAGCATACGATGATCTTTAATCAGCCCGAAAAGCCTGGCACCTATTCCCGTTTCGATTTTCCTGATATTCCCGCCCCCGTCAATGGTTTAGTCGCTATTCTGAGAAATAACGATATGTTGACCTGGCCTGAAAAAATCAAATTTGGTTTGGGATTATTGCCCGCCATTGTTCAGGGACAAAGCTATGTCGAAGCGATGGATAAATATACCTGGTCGGAGTGGATGAAAAGGCAAAATATTCCCCCCAGGGTCGAAAAAGAAGTTTTTATTGCCATGTCTAAGGCCTTGAATTTTATTAATCCTGACGAGATTTCGGCGACGATTTTATTGACCGCTTTAAATCGTTTTCTACAGGAAAAGAATGGTTCTAAAATGGCTTTTCTCGATGGTGCGCCGACAGAAAGATTGTGTGAACCGTTAGTCGATTACATTACGGAAAGAGGCGGAGAAGTTCGTTTAAATGCGCCTTTAAAGGAAATTTTGTTAAACGAAGACGGAACGGTAAAAGGTTTCTTGATTCGGGGTCTGGATGGTGCGCCCGATGAAGTGTTTACGGCGGATCTCTATATTTCAGCCATGCCCGTTGATCCGTTAAAAACCATTGTTCCCGAACCCTGGCGTAAGTTACCTGAATTCAAAAAGATCGAAGGTCTAGAAGGGGTTCCCGTTATTAATCTCCACCTTTGGTTTGACCGCAAGTTAACCGACATTGATCATCTGCTTTTTTCCCGATCGCCTTTGCTCAGTGTCTATGCCGATATGAGCAATACTTGTCGGGAATATGCTAACCCTGATCGCTCTATGTTGGAATTGGTTTTAGCTCCTGCCCAGGATTGGATCACGAAATCTGATGAAGAGATTATTACCGCGACCCTGGACGAACTTAAAAAATTATTTCCCCAGGACTTCACGGGCGATAATCCCACCAAACTGCTCAAATCCCACGTTGTTAAAACGCCGCGATCGGTTTACAAGGCAACCCCAGGACGGCAAGATTGTCGCCCCGACCAGCGCACCTCGATCGCTAATTTTTATTTAGCAGGGGATTTCACGATGCAACAGTACCTCGGAAGCATGGAAGGAGCCGTATTATCGGGTAAGCAAGCCGCCCAGGTTGTGGCAGAAGATTATTCCGCGATCACCCCCAAAAAATCCCTCAAGGAAGCCTCTTTTGTGGAAGCCAGTTAGAGATAATATGAACAAACTCAGTAACCTCTAACTTTTTCACTGACAAAAAGACATCTTGAATGAGACAATGCTAAATGGCTAACGGTCAAACCACTCCTAAAAACTCAGTCATCGGCTTCGATAACTGGTCATTGACCCCTGAATATCGTCCGCCTTTAATGCTGCAATTGCCTAAATCATCCCCTTCCACCCCAGCTTTGGCCTCTATTGATGAGGCTTACGAACTCTGTCGTCAAGTTACGTCCGAATACGCCAAAACTTTTTATTTGGGAACCCTGTTGATGCCCCCCGCGAAACGCAAGGCAATCTGGGCGATCTATGTCTGGTGTCGGCGAACGGATGAATTGGTCGATGGCCCCCAGGCGGAATTCACAACTCCCGAAACGTTGGATGAGTGTGAGCGACATCTGGAGGCTCTATTTGCGGGTCAGGCAACGGATGATATGGATGTGGCGTTGGTGGATACTTTGCAACGTTTCCCGATGGATATTCAGCCGTTTCGGGATATGATTGCGGGTCAACGCATGGATCTTTACCGTAGTCGTTATGAAACCTTTGAGGATTTAGACCTCTATTGTTATCGGGTGGCGGGAACAGTGGGTTTGATGTCGAGTTCTGTTCTCGGTGTGGATACGAGTTGTAGTCCTGCGCCCTGGCAGTCGGATGCGGTTTATATTCCCCAGGAAGAGGCGATCGCGTTGGGGATTGCTAATCAATTAACGAATATTTTGCGAGATGTGGGGGAGGATGTGCAACGGGGACGGATTTATTTGCCGTTGGAAGATTTGGCGTTGTTTAATTACACGGAAGAGGATTTGTTAAAGGGGGTCAATGATGAGCGTTGGCAGGGTTTAATGAAGTTCCAAATTCAAAGGGCTAGGAAGTATTACGAGTCTGCGGAAAGGGGTATTCGGGCGTTAAATCGAGATTCTCGTTGGCCTGTGTGGACGGCTTTGATGTTATATCAGGGTATTTTGGATGTGATTGAGGCGAATAATTATAATGTTTTTGATCAACGGGCTTTTGTGCCAACGCCTAAGAAGATGCTCTATTTACCGATTGCTTGGTTGCGATCGCAAGCTTTGTAAGTATTGTTATACTTACTTGAGACTATCATTGTAGTGTTGTTGAAATGATGAATTACAGGCAGTGGCCAGAATATTTTCCTGAAAATTGTCCGCCACTCACTGCGTCAAATCCATCGGGAAAATTCTATCGATTTATTGAAAAAAATCACGAGTCACCCCAACCACAAGATTTTTTATCGTGGAGAGAAAATAATCAAGGAAAACAATGTCCTGAAAATATAACAGAATGTCAGGCTTGCGGACTATCAATTTATGCGTCTTTAGAAGAAATTAGTCGGATGG
>JBEIFD010000452.1:0-3668 GCA_040382535.1 Merismopediaceae cyanobacterium | reverse complement strand
TCTCTCGTGTTCATGCGGATATTCGCCTAGAAGGAGATACTTACTATATCGAAGATGTGGGCAGTGCCAATGGAACCTACATTAATCACGGGACACTGATTAAAGGGAATCGGCATCGTTTGCGGGCGGGCGATCGCCTTTACTGGAACTGGTTGTTCAGCGATCGGGGGGATTTCTGGGGTAATATGGGGCGATTCTGCTTCCCTTGGAACAGAACTTTCAGCAGAAATCACAGCAGGTTGAGCGGTCACACTATTACCGCAACTGCCACAAAAAGTTGCATCGGTTTGAATAAGAGCATCGCAATGGGGACAATGAATCATTTGGGGTAGGAGAGTATAGCAAGCTTCGCACTGGGTCGCGCCTTCGGGATTGGTGTGGTTGCAATTAGGACAAATCAACATAAATTGAGTCAAGGTGAATTATTTAAACGCGGTTCCTGCTGATTCATCCAATAACCAGAATAATTCTCCCTGGGGTCGGATAAATCGGGCGGGATAGGTCTGGGGATCGGAGGTTTCAGCAAAAATTTCAGCTAAAGCGGGCTGTTTACTGGCTCCTGCTACGAGAAAAATCACACACCGTCCCTGATTAATTAATGGCACAGTGAAGGTTAAACGGGGTTGACCATCCTTATTTCCGACGGTGATCAGGCGATCGCAGACTTGCAATGCTTGAGTGTGGGGAAACAGGGAAGCCGTGTGGGCATCATCCCCTAAACCCAAAAGAATCACATCAAACGTCGGAAATTCTCCCGCCGCTACCTGAAAATATCGAGCCAATTCATTTTCATAGGACTGGGCATCGGATTGAGGATCACCCGCTTCTGTGGGCATGGGGTGGATATTATGCTCAGGAATATCAATTTGGTCTAACCAGGCCTGACGGGCCATGCGTTCATTACTGTCGGGATGATCACTGGGAACGTAGCGTTCATCTCCCCAAAAGACGTGAATCTTTGACCAAGGCAGGGGTTGGGATGCCAGGGCTTCGTAGAGGGGTTTCGGGGTACTTCCTCCAGACAGCGCAATGGTCGCCTCTCCTCTGGTTTCAACTGCTTCTTGGAGTTTCTCAACTACCAATTTCAGCGATCGCGCAATTAATGCCTCTTTATTCGGTAAAATCTCAACCCCTGGTTTCATTTGAGTCATCCTGAATTAGCGAAAAGGTCTATAAATCAAGAATTTTGCCCTAAATAAAGGAGAGTGTTTTCCCCGTCTATTTAGAAAATACCCCCGTTTATTCCTTCATTATATTAAAATCTCACCATTGAGGAGCCGATACTGCTAATAACTTCACTAAAAATAACGATGATCCCGATCAACGAGAACAATTGGGGATCGTCTGTTGAGAGATTTATCCCAAAATCAGCCTTATTGACTACATTTGACCAGACTTTTCATGGTCGTAAACCAATCAAAAAAGACTCAGAGCCGATAAAATAGTGACACCTGTCATTTATAGTAAATAACTGACTGATTTTGTTGCAAAAGATTCTCCTTATTTTTTCTAATTATTTAAAAATCGCAAATTCAGCTTTAAATAAGACTTAAATAAGATTTAAATAAGACTTAAAATAGATTAAAAACAGAAAATCATGAATAATTCGACTTTAACGGTACTGTGTGTAAAACTCTTCGGCGTAGTTTTTATTCTCTCTTCATTGCTAGATTATCTCACTCTCCTCATTCCCCTAAATTTTAAAGATCCCCAGTGGCAGTTGGGACTAGTGACCAGTTTGGTTGATCGGGGCATTGTGCCGATGGTCGGAGTCGCGATGATTATGGTGGGCTATTGGATTGAATCGGTGATTAATGCGAATAATCCCAAAAATTCATCTTCTGGTTTTGATTTGCGGCTTCCTACTTTCGTATTGTCAGCCATCTTGGGCTTGATGTTTTTATTGATTGTGCCTATTCATCTTAATAATTTGAATCAAGCTAAATCGGAAGCTTTAACGCAGATAGAAAAAGGAGCCAGCCAAGGGAAAGAGCAAATCCAAGGATTTCTGAGACAGGTTAATAGTCTTTCCCAAAATCCAGAGATTTTGAATCAACAAATTGAACAGCGTAGTAAAGTCATTGAGAGTGGACAGTTCCAGGGAAATCCTCTTGCTCCTGAACAATTGCAGTCTCTCCAGAATGAAAAAGCTCAATTGCAGGGATTGCGCGATTTATCAAAAGATCCCGCCGCCTATAAAAGCAAGATTGCTGAAATCAAAAAACAACTGGAAACTCAATTACAAGAGCGTCAATCCAAAGCAGAAGGGGAGGCTACCACCCAGGCAGTTAAGCAAGGATTACGCACGGGTTTAAATAGTTTAATGTTGGCGATCGGTTATTCCACCGCGGGGGCTTTGGGATTGCGTAACATCATATCCGAGATTCAATCTAAACCCAAAACTTCTCGGTCGTCGTGAGATTGTTCCGCGTCGATCGCTTTTCCTAGATCTTGATGCTTAAAATGGCGATCGCCGATTAGGCTTAGATTCAGACTAAACTGAACACTTGATAGCCCACACCTTATTTTTTCAATTTTTCTCCATTTTGGGGAGCAATCCCTTTTTATTTTTTATGTCTCTCCGCCAACAACCCCGACGCATTGCCCGTGAATTAGCTCTGTTGAGTCTCAGTCAAATTAAAAATAATCCTGAAAAATTAGAGAAAGAAGATGCCAATTCTTTGGTTTTAGCAGCGATTCGGACTTTAACGAGCGAAATTCACGAGATTTTAGAAACGGCTTCAGACGAGGTAAGTCGGAGTAATGAAAAACTTTTTGGCAGTGAAATTCGTGCCAATTCCCTAGAGAGTGCAAAGGCGATGATCAAAGAAGCGATCGATATGACCCAAGTTGCCATTAATCGCCTGGCGATCGCAATCGAACTGCCCGAAACGATCCAACTCGCAAGCCAGTACGAAGTTAGGGAATATACCTTAGAACTGATTGGAACGGTTCATCGTCGTCGTCAAGAAATTGATCAGCAATTAGAACGCTCTCTAGTCGATTGGCAATTGAGTCGTTTACCGAAAATTGATCAGGATATTTTGCGATTGGCATTAGCAGAATTGATGTTTCTTCAGGTTCCCCAAAAGGTCGCGATTAATGAGGCGATCGAACTTGCCAAACGTTATTCCGATGATGAAGGACATCGATTTATTAATGGGGTTTTACGACGAGTCAGCAATCAATTGTCTAACAAACCGAATCCAAATGACCCTGTTCTCTTATCTACTGAAGAGAGTAAATTTTAATTCCTAATCAAATTACCAACACTTTAGTTGAAAATTGTCATCATTCAAAATTGTCACCGTTTCCCCCGATTGTGCCAACACAAACAAACCTTGACGATAGGCAAATTTAGCCACTCCTTTTTCAATTTCGATGCCCGCGATCGCTCCATATAAATTTTTTTGAGCATATTCAGGAAAAAATAGTCGGAATTGACTTAAATCCTCAATAAATTCCTTAACATCCGTTACGCCCAACGTGCTTTTAACTTCTACCACTAAAACATGGGCTTCATTTGTTACCAACACATCAATCTCTAAGGTTTTTTCTGCCAAATGTCGTTTCAAACGTTGAGCAACCTGATGAACGGGAATCCCTTTTTTTAGGAACAACGTTTCACAGGCAGGAGCAACCATATTTTCCACAAATCTACCCCATTT
>JBEIFD010000451.1:0-3689 GCA_040382535.1 Merismopediaceae cyanobacterium | reverse complement strand
CATAGTATAATGAGTGTAGAATAGAACACTACATATGGAAAATACGCGAACGTTGGGTGTTTCAAGCATTTATGTAAGTAGCTTAGTAGAAGCAGATTTAGTACCATATCTCCAATAAGCTACAAAAAAAGATATCATCTGAATAACCTTACGTCAAGCTTTAAACAGAAGAATTAACCAAAATTCCCCCAGAATTTAGAAATTTGGGAGGAAATAAAAACTGGATAAATTCCCAAGAATTAGCCTGTATTACGCATTCCTGCTGCGATCCCATTAATGGTCAACAATGCACCCCGTAACAATTCCTCTTTAGAATAGCGACGATAACGCACGCCACTGGATTCGGCTTCCTGGGTTACGAGTCTTAATCGTTTTAACAAAGAAACCTGCAAAAACCCCAGGGGAACAATGGTGCGGTTACGTAGTTGAACCGATTGTTGTAAACCGCGATCGCCGTCTAGTAAGTTTTCATGGGCGGTAATTTTGAGCGTAATATCACGAGTCAGACGATATTCATCCGCAATCTGCTCAAACAGACGTTGAAATCGTTCACGGTCTTCGGGTTGGGATAATTCCTGAACATAATGTTGAGCAATATTCAAATCAACCTTAGAGAGAGTCATCTCAACCTTGGCAATCACCATATTAAAGAAAGGCCATTTAAAGTAAAAATAGCGCAATAATTTCAGATTTTTAACGGGATCTTGGTCAACAAAAGTTTTTAAGGCCGTTCCCACCCCATACCAGGCAGGAAGCAGAAAACGGCTCTGAGTCCAGCTAAAGACCCAGGGAATGGCACGCAGAGTACTGAGGTCTTTTTTACCACTCTTACGACGAGCAGGGCGGGAACTGATCTGTAATTCACTAATTTCAGGAATGGGGGTAACAGACAGGAAAAAGTCAACAAAATCTGGCTCTTCGTAAACTAACGACCGATAGGCTTGACGGGAAGAAGCGGCTATTTCTTCCATAATTCGGTTCCAAGGTTCGATATGGTCAAAACTACTTTTGAGTAAACTGGCTTGAATAACGGCGGCGGTCAGGGTTTCGAGATTATAAAGGGCGAGTTCGGGGAGGGAGTATTTAGACGCTAAAACTTCTCCCTGTTCCGTAATTTTGATTCGTCCATCAACGGTTCCCGCAGGTTGGGCCAAAATCGCTTTATAGGCAGGGCCACCGCCCCGACCGACGGAGCCACCCCGACCATGAAAGAGACGCAGAATTAAGCCATGTTCCTGGGCAACCTGTTGTAGGGCCTTTTGAGCTTTATGAATTTCCCAGTTACTACTTAAAAATCCCGAATCCTTGTTGCTATCCGAATAACCAACCATCACTTCCTGTAAATTGGCTGGTTCCAAAATCGGTGCTGGGACGAGAATCGGCGCATTGTTATCCTCGATTTGACCCTGAGCCAGGGCTTTATAACTCCCTGCTAGGGCCGCTCGATAAAAGGGCAGTTCAAACAGACATTTCATTACGGTTGGGGCGTGCTGAAGATCTTCTACGGTTTCAAAGAGGGGTACGATACGTACGGAGGAGCTACTGGTCGCTGGATCATATAATCCCGCTTCTTTGGCAAGTAATAAGACTTCTAGGACATCACTAGCATCGTTGGTCATACTAATGATATAGGTCTGACAAATGGCGGGGCTGAATTCCTGTTGCAAATAGCGCAACATTCTCATGGTTTCGATGGTTTCACAGGTTTTCTCTGAAAAAGGCATTTCCTGGGGAATGAGGGGCCGTCGAGTTTGTAGTTCAATACTAAGCCAATTGATTTTTTCGGCTTCGCTCAGTTGCTCGTAGGGGTAGGGCAGTACGCCCATGTAGGCCGCAATTTCGGCGATCGCGTCGGCATGGCGAGAAGATTCCTGACGAAAATCCAATTGCACGAGAATAAAGCCGTAAACTTCGACTTGGGTAATCAGGTGATCGAGTTCGAGGCAAGTTAGCCCCGTTTCTGCTAAATTACGCTGAATTAGTTGTAATTCTTCGAGAAATTCTTGACCTGTCCGATAATACTGGGGATGGCTCATTTGACTGATCATCTGCCTTTTATCAGGGCTGGACATCTGACTATTGCGAGCTAGGGTATTTTCTAATCGCTTCTGGATATAGGCTAATTTCATGCGATAGGGTTCCTGGCGATAACGCAGCATTAACCCTTCATAGATTTCGGGTAATTCCATGCGATCGCGTTCTAGGGAGTCCAGAATCTCCTGGGACATCTTGCACCAATGGAGGGAAGGACTAAGAAAAGAGGTTAATTCGCCGATATGACGGAGATATTTTTTGAGAACCATTTCTCTTTGGTAACAAGCGGTCTGCCAGGTTACTTCAGGGGTAACAGAAGGGTTGCCGTCGCGATCGCCCCCGACCCAGGAACCAAAGTAACAAAAATCGGGACGAGGAGCGCGTAACCAGGGAAAATTACTTTTAATGGCCTGTTCTAAACGTTTTGCGAGTTGGGGAATGGCATCAAACAGCACTTCATCGAAATAGTGGAGAGAATAATCCACTTCATCTAACACGGTTGGTTTAAATTGATGCAATTCATCTGTGCGCCACCAAAAGCGAATTTCTTCGGTTAATTTATCCATTTCTGACCGAGCTTCCCAGGAATTGAGCCAATCTAATCGGGAAAGCCCGCCTTCCAATTGGTCAAGTTTGCGTAACACTCTATCAATACGACGTTGTTTACGACGAATGGTGTGGCGAACAATTTCTGTCGGGTGGGCCGTAATGACGAGGCGAATATCCAATTGATCCAGTAATCGTTGAATCTGTTTGGGTGGAACGTTCAGGGTTTTAAGCTGGCCAAATAACCAATTGAAATCCCCAACTTGCTCCATTACTTCTCCATCCCCCATGCTTTTTTTCAATAGGCTCAATTCGATGGGGAGGGGCGCGATCGGGACTTCATCTCCTTTTTCATCCACGATCTCTGAGCTAATATTTTGGGCCGATTCCCAGCGATTTTTCTCCTGTTCCCGTTGTTCGTAGTGTTGTTCGACAATATTAATTAATTGGAAATAGAGCGCGAAGGCACGGGCCGCCCGAATGGCATCGTTGAGTTCTAGTTTTTCGATTCGTTCTGTGATGGCCAATAGAGAGTCTTTCGTCATTCCTGTGGCGACATCCTCTGGAGAACACCGCGATCGCAACTCTTTGAGCAAATCCACCAATTCTTGCCCACACTCGGACTGCAACACCGATTCCCAAATCTCTTCGACCAATTTCAAACGATGATATAGCACAGGTTCTTCGGGTTGGTCAGAGCGTAAACTTTTATCAGCCCCGTTTGAGAGGGGAGCCAAATTAGGGGAAGAAGAGGATTGAATGACCAGACTCATAGGAACCTCAAGGAGTATCAACTAATACAAAACAGCGAAAGCACTAAAACGTCGAGAATCATATCTAAACAGCTTATCTAACCAGCCTAAAATACGCTCGATCCCAACTATTGTATCGGTTCTTACCAATAATGGATTGTTATCAGGGGAACGAATCTCAAAAAAAGCTGATGCTCAGGATTTATGTCATCCAAATAGTTTCTGGCACTGGTAACGTCTAGTTGGAGGCTAGAAACGTTGCAATCCAAGAGATTCAACAAAGCAAGTGAATTTGGAGTAAGTCCTCCCAAGTTAACCCTTTTTCAATATACCGAGACCTACTGAGGGACCTTTTCT